>JANMST010000383.1:0-5754 GCA_031389635.1 Acidimicrobiia bacterium
GATCGTCAAAGACTTCATGGACCGGTTCGAAGCACTGGCGAGCGGTGCGGCGGCAATCGGGGCGCTGGCAGTAGCCGATCGGGCAGGGGTGCTGGAAGCCATGGTCGGGCGGGGATCGGTCACAGCCGCCGAACTGTCCGACGGAAGGTTCGCACCGCGTTACGTCGAGGAGATACTGGCGGTCCTCGCCGCCGCCGGAGTCGTCGAATATGAAGTGTCGACCGGTCGATTCCGGTTGCCCGACGAACATGCCGCATGCCTGGCCGATCCCAACAGTCCGTACTCAATGGCTGGCTGGCTCGACCTGCTCCCGGCCGGCATGAAAGCGATCGATCAGATCAGTCACGCCACCATCCACGGAGGTGGAGTGCGGATTGACGAGTTCGACGTTCGGGCCGTCGCCGGGGTCGATCGCCTCAACTCTCCCGGCACCCGGATTCTCCTCACCAAACGCTGGCTTCCCGCCATGCCCGACGTCGTGGCAAGGCTCGAAGCCGGCGCGCGTGTGGCCGATGTCGGCTGCGGATCCGGGACCGCGGCCCTGGCCATGGCTTTGGCCTATCCGATGTCAACGGTGATCGGCTTCGACGTTGACCCCCGGGCGGTGGCCCGCGCTGGGGATCGTGCCGCCCGATCAGAACTCTCCAACCTTTTCATCGAGTTGATGCCGGCGGCAGAGCTACCGAGCGGGTTCGACCTCATCACGACTTTCGACGTGATTCACGATCTCCCCCATCCTGTCGAAGCCTTGGAGCGGATTCGCTCTGCGCTCGTCGGTGGCGGCACCTACCTGATGATGGAGCCGGCCGCCGAAGCCTCCCTCGTCGACAACTTCAACCCGCGGGGCATCCTCACCTTCGGGTCCTCTCTCTTGTACTGCCTGCCGCAATCGCTGGTCGATGACGGCATGGGTCTGGGAGCAGGATGGGGCCCGATCCGTGCCGAGAAACTGTGTCGTCAGGTTGGTTTCACCCGGTTCGAGCAACTGTCAATCGACAACCCGTACAGCAATTTCTACCGGGTTGAGGGATGACCGGAGACCTGATCACCGACTTCCCTATCGAAAACCTGCCCTATGGAGTCTTTTCAGTCGGAGGCCGGGACCGCCGGGTCGGTGTGGCCATCGAGCAAAACATTCTCGATCTGACCGCCCTGTCGGAATTCGGGGGTTTGTTCGAAGCAGGCACCCTCGAGCCGTTTCTGGCGGCGGGTCATGGCGTCTGGTCGGCTGTCCGTCAGGAGGCAATCAACCTCTTGACCTCCGGCGACCCGGAACCGCATCTGACCCCCATCGAGCAGGCCGAGATGCATCTGCCCTGTCGAATCGGCAACTACGTCGATTTCTTTTCGTCGATCGAGCACGCCACCAACACGGGGCGAATATTGCGTCCCGGTACCGAACCTCTCACTCCCAACTGGCGCCATCTACCGATCGGCTATCACGGTCGCGCAGGTTCGATCGTCGTCGACGGCACCCCGATCCGCCGACCCAGGGGGCAGCGGCGGACAGCCGAAGGCCCCACCTTCGGCGCCAGCACGAAGCTCGACTTCGAACTCGAGGTCGGTTTCATCACCGGTCAGGGACCGGAGCTCGGTGGATCGGTCACGAGCGCGGAAGCAGAGACCTACATCCTCGGTCTGGTACTAGTCAATGACTGGTCGGCCCGCGACATTCAGGCCTGGGAGTCACAACCGCTAGGTCCGTTTCTCGGGAAGTCGTTCGGCACCACAATCTCGCCATGGGTGGTGCCGCTCGCAGCGTTGGCTCCGCACAGGGCAAAGCCGCCGGTCCAAGACCCTCCTCCACTCCCCTATCTCACTCCTGCCGGCAAGGGTATCAACCTGGAGTTGACCGCGTCGATCAACGGGGCAGTGGTGACGCGATCGAATCTCAAGAATCTCTACTGGACCATGAGCCAGCAACTTGCCCACGCCACCAGCAACGGTGCAACTTTTGCTCCGGGCGACCTCTTCGCCTCGGGCACGGTCAGCGGCTCGACCCCCGGCAGCAGGGGTTGTTTGCTCGAGCTCACAGCCAACGGGACGCAACCAATCACTCTGGAGAACGGCCAAGTCCGCGCTTACCTCGAGGACGGTGACACCGTCACGCTGTCAGCTTCGGCGGGCGGCAAGAGAACACCCAGGATCGGCTTCGGAACTTGCAACGGGACGATCCTGCCGGCCCGGCGCTAGGCCGAAGCGACCCTGATCTTCACTTGACGCGCCGCCCGCCCTTCCAGACGTGAGTCACCCGCTCCGGGTCGCCCCAAATGGAATCGAGCTCGAGGGGACTCCGATCGAGCGCGATCAGATCGGCGTCGAATCCCTCCTGGAGGCGACCGGATCTTGGCGCCTGGGCTGCAAGGGTTAGAGGGCCGGTGGCGGTGGCGGCTTCGATCGCTTGGAGAGGGGTCAGACCGGCTTCGGTCAGGTGTCGGAGCTCCCGCGAGGCCAGCGAGTAACGGAAGCCATGGACGGGCCCGCTCGGGAAGATGTCGGTTCCCATGGCGATCCTCACGCCGGTGGCGATTGCGATCTTCAGCGCTTGGGCATGGGTGTCAGCCAGGCCGGTGATTTTCCGGTAGGCGTAGCCGGGGACGTGCGCCTCCATGCCTAGCAACTCTTCGACGTAAACGGGTCGGGACCAGGATCGCGTCCTTCTCCTTCATGAGTTCGGCCGCCTCCTCATCGAGGTAGCTGCCGTGCTCGATCGTCTTAACCCCTGCTCGAAGGGCGGCCATGATTCCCGGCTTTCCGTGGCAATGGGCGGCGACGACTCTATCGGCCCTGGCTGCCTCCGCCACGATGGCCTGCAACTCCTCGTCCGAGAACTGCTGATGAACCGGATGATCGACTTCCGACATGACTCCGCCGGATGCGCAGATCTTGATGACGCGGGCGTTTCGACGGAGTTGCTCGCGAACGGCCTTGATGCATTCGGACGGACCATCGGCGAGCCGGCCGACGATTCGGCTCCGGACAGAGATGCCTTCGTAGATGTCGAGAGGGATCGAATGGATGTCAGCATGTCCACCAGTGGTCGAGAGGACCGCGCCGGCGCCATAGATGCTCGGCCCGGTGATGCTTCCTTCGTCGACCACCGGAGCCAGCTCGACTCCGTAGCCTCCGACCTCCCGAACCGAAGTGACTCCGCCCTCGATGTAGCGAGCGAGGTCGGCCGTGGCCCGCGCCCCGGCGGCCGCGGGCGGCACCCAGGCCACCCCTTCCAGGCTCCAGGACGGTGACCCGAAGAGGTGCGCATGGCAGTCCCAGAGCCCCGGCATCACCACCGGAACCTCGATGACGGTGGCGTCGGGCGATGAGGGCGCCGTGGCGGTAGGACCCGCGTACGTGATCACGGCCCCGTCGATAACCACGGCCCCGTTCTCGACGGGCTCCCCCTTGCCGGGGATCAATAGATCGGCCTGAATCCTCAACATCGGCCAGACGCTAGACGCGGGAAGGTCTTACGTCACACGAACTTGAAACGTGAGACTTGGGGCTCAGGCTGCTCTGGCTTCCGGCTCCGAACTTGACGCGATCGCCGCTCCCCGCTTCGAGTAGAGGATTGCCACTCCAAGAATCACCAGAGCGACGAATGCGATCGAGAGCCTTACTCCGGTGTTGTTCCTCAAGCCGATGATCGCCGGGAGAGTCAGCAGGGAGACCAAGTTCATAACCTTGATGAGTGGATTGAGCGCAGGTCCGGCCGTGTCCTTGAAAGGATCGCCGACGGTGTCGCCGATGACCGCCGCATGATGTGAATCCGATCCCTTGCCGCCGTGATGTCCTTCCTCGATGTACTTCTTGGCGTTGTCCCACGCCCCACCGGCGTTGGAGAGGAAGTTGGCCATCAACTGCCCGGTCAGAATCACAGCCGCCAGGAAGCCGCCGAGGGCCAGGTAGCCAAGGCCGAAGCCAACGATCACCGGGGTGAGGACGGCCAGCAGCGCCGGCGTAGCCAGCTCTCGCAGCGACGCTCTGGTGCAAATGTCGATGACCGGGCCATAGTCGGGGCGCTTCTCCCCGCTCATGATCTTGCCGTCGGCAAATTGACGGCGCACCTCTTGCACAACTACGCCGGCCGTTCGGCTCACAGCCCGAATAGCCAGAGCCGAGAACATGAAGGGCACCGAGCCACCCACCAGCAGGCCGATGAACGTCAGGGGGTCGGCGACATTGATCGACGTCGCCGGATCACGGAACAACTCCGATCCGACCAGGTCGAGCCCGAGTTCGGCGGCGATGGTCTCGATGAAGGACGCGAAAAGGGCCACAGCTGCGATGACCGCCGAGCCGATTGCGAATCCCTTGGTCACAGCCTTGGTCGTGTTACCGACGGCGTCGAGGCTCACCATGATCTTCTGAGCCTCCCCCTCGAATTCACCCGACATCTCGGCGATCCCGGCGGCGTTGTCGGCCACCGGTCCGAAGGTGTCTTCGGAGACCACGACTCCGGTGGTGGCGAGCATTCCCATGCCGCAAAGAGCCACGAGGTAGAGAGCGAACTGGAGGTTGCCGCCCCCGAGGACCACCGCCACCCCGATAGCGCCTGCAATTGCAAGAACGGCCCACACCGAAGACTCGAGGCCCGAGGAGATCCCGGAGAGGACCGTCGTGGCCGGACCGGTCCGGGTGCTCTCGGCGATCTCCTGAACCGGCTTGGACTCGGTCGATGTGAAGTATTCGGTCAAACGTGACGCCACTTGGGCGAGGATGAGACCGGCCACCACGGCGGCGAACACCTTCCACCCTTCGTTGCCGTTGTCGTTGCCCACGTAAAACATTGAGACAAGGAATGTCCCGACAATGGTGAGCAATCCGGCGGTCAGGAAGCCCCGGTTGATAGGGGCCATAGCCGTGCGGTCGTTGGGCGTCGCACGGACCATGTAGACGCCGGCGATCGACGCCAGGACACCGATGGCGCGCGCTACCACCGGAAAGATAAGACCCAAAGCGGGGTTGGCCCCGATCGAGTCAAAGGCCGCCACGCCGAGAATGATGGAGGCAACAAGCGTGACTTCGTAGCTCTCGAAGAGATCGGAAGCCATACCGGCGCAATCGCCGACGTTGTCACCGACGTTGTCGGCAATCGTGGCCGGATTCCGGGCGTCGTCCTCGGGAATCCCTTGTTCGACCTTTCCAACCAGGTCGGCGCCGACGTCGGCAGCCTTGGTGAAGATGCCTCCACCCACCCGCAGGAACAGGGCGAGCAGGGAGCCACCAAACCCGAACCCGATCAGGATGGCCGACGAGGTGTTCTGGAACACCATGATGATCAAGGTTGCTCCGAGCAAACCCAGACCGACCGTGAACATGCCGGCGACCCCACCCGTCCGGAACGCCACTTTGAGGGCGGCCGGGAGCGAACCGGACTTGGCCGCCGCGGCGGTCCGGACATTGCCTCGCACTGCAAGGCTCATGCCAATGAACCCTGTCAGTCCGGACAGAAAGCACCCTGCGACGAACGCGATTGTTCGGAACAAACCCGACTCGACGAAGGAAAGTGCTACGGAGCCGTCGGGGGCGAGCACCTCGGTCGACGTGAGGTAAACGACCACAACCAGGGGGATCAGGATCACGAGAATCGTCTTGAACTGCCGCCGCAGGTACGCCATCGCACCTTCCTGGATGGCCGCGGCGATCTCTTTCATCTTTTCGGTGCCCTGATCGGCCTGAAGCACGCCTTTGGCCAGCACGAACCCGACACCGAGTGCGATCAAGGCAACTACTGCCGAAATGATGAGCCAAGCC
>JANMST010000386.1:0-1756 GCA_031389635.1 Acidimicrobiia bacterium
GATGTCCCGGCAGAGATCGTCGTGCCGCATGTGATGCGTCAGGTCACCGCGGATGACTGCAACCCGGATCGGGTCAACCCGTTCGTGTCGGGAACCTCCCTTGTGCCGGACCCGGTGCTGGAGGTCATGTTTGCCGGCTGATGACTGATAGGAATCCGAAAGGAGGGTCCTCAGGAGACCTGGTCCTCGAACTGAAAGGCGTTTCGCGGCAGTTCGGGGCGGTCCGAGCGCTGACCGATGTCAGCTTCGACTGCCGCGCCGGTGAGGTTCACGCCTTGGTCGGCGAGAATGGCTCGGGGAAGTCGACTCTCCTGGGGATTGCGTCAGGGTTTGTTGACCCCGATCTGGGCACCATCCGGATCGGGGGCAAACCCCTGCGTCGCGACTCTCCGGCGCTCGCCCGGAAGCTGGGTCTTGCCATGGCATACCAGGACACCTCGTTGATCCTGGCCCAGCCGGTCAAGAACAACCTCTTCCTGGCAGCGTCACCTGACCAGCGACCCGCCTTCTGGCGCCGGAAGAAGTGGGCGCGCAAGCTGTTGGCGGACGTCGACCTCGACCTCGAACTCTTCCCCGACGCTCCGGCGGGCGTCCTCACTCTCGCCGATCGTCAGTTGTTCGAGGTGGCCAAGGCCCTGGTTTCCAATCCGAAGGTGCTGCTTCTCGACGAGCCGACCACCGCCTTGGGCCCCGACGAGGTGGAGGCGCTCCATCGCGCGGTCGCCGCTTGCAGGAGGCGCGGGATGGGTGTGGTCTACGTCAGCCACCGACTTCCCGAAGTCCTCGAGATTGCTGACCGGATCACCGTGCTTCGCGACGGTCGGGCTCGGGGTACCTTCGATGCGAGGTCGACTTCGGAGTCGGATCTCGTCGAACTCATTGTCGGCCGCCCGTTCGATTCGGCGTTCCCGACCCGCTCGCCGGTACCGGCCGAGGCCCGCGAAGTGCTCGTGATCACCGGATTGCAGGGTCAATCTTTCGGTCCGGTGAGCTTTACCCTCCAGAGCGGCGAAGTCGTCGGGATCGCGGGAGCCGAAGGCAACGGCCAACCTCAGCTGTTCGACTGTCTCGCCGGCCGAACCCCGCCGCGGGCCGGTCGGGTTTTGTGCGACGGCAAGGAGCTCACCCTGATCTCGACCCACGAAGCGGTCCGATCGGGGATCATGTTGTTGCCCGGTGATCGCAAGCACGAGGCGTTGATGCCGGTGCTCGGGGTCCGCGCCAACTCGACTGTTCAGTCGCTCCGGCGCTTCACCCGCTTCGGTTTCCTTAAGAAACGGGCCGAGCGCCGCGCAGTCAAAGAGTTAGTGGAACGCCTCGAGGTGCGCACGCCGTCACTTGAACAGCCGGTCGAGTTCCTGTCCGGTGGCAATCAGCAAAAGGTCTCGGTCTCCCGAACCTTTCTCAGGAAGCCCTCCGTCATTCTCGCCTACGAGCCGACCCAGGGTGTTGATGTCGGTTCGAGATTCGACATCTACGAGGCTCTTCGTTCCCGAACTGACGACGGCACCGCGCTCCTCGTCAAGTCGAGCGACCCCATCGAATTATCGGGGCTGTGTGACCGGGTACTGGTGATGTCGCGGGGCACCATCATCGAGGAAATCCCAGGTGACGAGCTCGATGAGCGTCGCATCACTGAGGCCATCGTCCGCGGACCGGGCCTGTCCAAGGCAGGCCGCTCTCCGTATGGTGTCGCGATGCCGAAAGCTGCCTCAGCTTCGAATGGTGGGGAAACTTCCCCTTCGGATTCAATTGG
>JANMST010000397.1:0-18668 GCA_031389635.1 Acidimicrobiia bacterium
GTCTGTGCCGACGCGATCGTCCCCGCCTCTCCGATGCCCTTGACCCCAAGTGGGTTGACCGGGCTGGGAGTGACGGTGCGGGTGAGATCGAACAGGGGGAGATCAGCGGCGGTCGGGATGATGTAATCGACCAGCGAAGTGGTCAGGCAGTTCCCCTCGTCGTCGTAGATGGAGTCTTCGAACAGCGCCTGCCCGATTCCCTGTGCGATCCCACCGTGGATTTGCCCATCGACGATCATCGGATTGATCACATTCCCGCAGTCGTCCGCACCGACATACTTGAGGAGCGTGACGTTCCCCGTCTCCGGATCCACTTCGACCACCGCCAGGTGAGTGCCGAACGGCCAGGTGGCGTTGCCGGGGCTGAAGCACCCGTGCGCTTCCAAACCCGATTCCATTCCCGGTGGAGCCTTGTGCGCTTGATAGGCAGCCTTGGCAATATCGGCCCATGCGGCCGACTTGTCGGGGGATCCAGTCACATGGGCTTGGCCGTCGGCAAAGACGATGTCCTCTTCCGAAGCTTCCAACATGTGAGCGACAATCTTGGCTGCCTTCTTGCGGATCTTCTCCGTAGCCGCGTGAGTGGCGGCTCCATCGACCGCGATTGATCGGCTGCCAAACGTGCCTACTCCCATGGGGGACTCGGCTGTGTCCCCGTGAAACACTTTGATGTTCTCCATCGGAATGCCGAGTCCGCCAGAAACGATCTGAGCCCAAGTGGTCTCATGTCCCTGGCCGGACGGTCCGGTCCCGATGAGTACGGTCGCGGTGCCATCGGGGTTGACGCGTACCAACCCCGAGCCGTTGAACGAGGCCGGTAGCCCATAGTTCGCCCAGGAGAATCCGATCTCGGCCAGGACAGCAGGCCCAAACCCACACACTTCCACATAGGACGAGACCCCGACCCCAACATGGCGGCCTTCGGCCCGGGCTGCCTTCTGCATTGCTCTAAGTCCGGCATAGTCGGCCTTCTCGACGAGGGCATCGACGGAAGCCTGGTAGTTGCCGGAATCGAGTGAGAAGCCGCAACCCATCGTTGCCGGGAACTGGTCAGGTTGCCAATAGTTCTTCTTCCTCACCTCGAGTGGATCCATCCCTATTTCATGGGCATACATATCGATGATCCGCTCCAGGTAATAGATCGCCTCGGGCCGACCTGCCCCTCTGTAAGCGTCAGTCGTCATGGTGTGGGTTGTCACGCAGTCGATCTGGAAATGGGTAGGGAAGGTGTACTGCCCCGACGCCACCCACAGCCCGAGCAAGGGGATCGCCACGGTGAAGTTCTGGGTGTAGGCACCCATGTCGGCGAGCCCTTCGATCTCATAACCGAGGATCTCGCCGTCCCTGGTCCCGACCAGAGTGGCCGTGGCCACCCAGCCCCTGCCCTGGATCGTTGAATTGGCAGCCTCGCGACGACCTTCGGTCCACTTGACTGGGCGGCCCAGGTCCTTGGCCGCGAAACAGGCCAGGATCTCGTCGTTGTAGACATTGAGCTTGCATCCGAAACCGCCGCCGACCTCAGGAGCCACCACATGGACCGCATTGGCAGCCAGGCCAAAGGTCTTGGCGATAGCCCCGGAGAGAGCATGAGGAATCTGGCTCGATGATTGGACGATGAAGCGCTCGTATCCACCGTTCCACACTGCCATCACCGAGCGCGGCTCGATGGCCACCGGGATCAACCTTTGGTTGATCATCTCCTGGGAGATGACGATGGCGTCTTCGCGCTGTTTAGCGGCTTCGATCTTGGGCTTCTGCGACTCGAGCCCGAGGGCGTCCCAGTAGCCGTGGTAGGTCCAGCTGTGGAGCACGTTCGAGTCGAGATCCTCGTGAACCTTGACCTTGTTCGACGCGGCCTCCTTGAGGTCGACGATGGCCTTCAACGGGTCGTAGTCGACCTGAATGGCGTCAGCCGCGTCCTTAGCCTGCGCAGGAGACTCGGCCACGACGAGTGCCACAGCCTCGCCAACGTGCTTGACGACACCATCGGCCAGCAACGGGCGAAGTTTGCCGATCGGAACCTGGGCCAGCAGGGGCCCGAGGGCACGGACGTCGTCGATCGTATAGATAGCAACCACTCCAGGCATTCCCTCGGCCATCGATGAGTCGATCGACTTGATGCGGGCGTGGGCATATGGGCTCCGAGTGAAGGCCATGTGGAGCATCCCTACGGCCTTGACATCATCGACGTAGATTCCCTTACCCTGAATGAGGGCTGGATCCTCGCGTCGCTTGACCACCCCGCCCATGACACTCGTGGTGCTCATACCGACACCTCCCATTCGGCCGGCGCCGGAGTCTCACCGCGCATCTTGGCGGCGGCGTATTCGATCGCCTTGACGATGTTGTGATAACCGGTGCAGCGACAGAGGTTGCCCTCGATGCCGTGCCGGATCTCATCCTCAGTCGGATTGTTGTTCTGCTCGAGCAGTCCGACGGCCGACATGATCATCCCTGGTGTGCAGAAGCCGCACTGAAGCCCATGGCGCTCCCAGAACCCCTCCTGCACCGGATGGAGGTCGCCGTTCTGGGCCAATCCCTCGATGGTGGTGATCGTGGCCCCTTCGGCTTGGACCGCCAGCATCGTGCAGGACTTGGTGCTGACTCCGTTCACCAGAACCGTACAGGCACCGCAATAACTGCTCTCGCAACCAATGTGGGTACCGGTCAGATTGAGCGTCTCTCGGATGAAATGGACCAACAAGGTCCTTGCTTCCACATCGCCACCGACGACTCGCCCGTTGACCGTCAATGAGACATGCAAAACGTGCCCTCCTCGACTTGTCGAAACGAATGGAACCTATCACTGTCGCCGATCCTGTGACGGCGGGATGGCACCTGTGTGTCTCCCGCATCCTCGTCCGCGACTGGGGGCCTTCGCCTCTAATCTCCCGCACCCATGGCGATGACGGCTGCACCGGTATCCGAGGTCATCGGATCCCGACGCCCTCGGCTCCGTCCGGTCCTCGGCTTCCTCGTCATCCTCTTGCTGCTGGTCGGGCTCTGGGAGGGATACAAACTGTTGGGGGCCGCCACGGGAGGGAACATCCCGTTCACCGATGCCAGCCTCCCGGTCAGGGCCGACGACCGCTCGATGCCGCACGTGACCCAGATCATCGGGAGCTTGTTCGAGCCCAGCCGCCGTGGTGCAGAAGAGTCGCTCGGCCTGTTCTTGTTGGGCGCGGCCTGGGTCACGTTCAAGGAAGCTCTGGTCGGCTTCACCGCTGGGGGCGTCATCGGATTCGGCCTTGGCCTGCTGTTCGTCCGCTCGTCTTTGGCCGAGCGAGGATTGATGCCGTGGGTCGTCGCCAGCCAGACCGTCCCCCTCCTGGCCATCGCCCCGATGGTGGTTCTGTGGTCTGGCAAGGCTGGCCTGCCTTTGTGGGTGGCGGTGGCCGCCATCGCTGCCTTTCTGTCCTTCTTCCCGGTGACCATCAACACCGTCCGCGGGCTCAGATCGCCCTCGCCGACCGCCACCGAATTGTTTCGCTCGTATGCCTCCACTCCCGGACAGGAATTCGTGAAGCTGAGAGTCCCGGCAGCTCTCCCCTACCTGTTCACCGGTTTGAAGATCGCGGCGGGAGCGAGTGTTGTGGGGACGATCGTGGGCGAGTTGCCGAGTGGCCTGCCCGACGGGCTCGGACGCCAACTACTGACCTTCGCTTATTACTACCTGAGCGGCCCGGAGAAGTTGTACGCGGCTGTCCTCTTCTCGGCGCTCCTAGGAATCGTCTTCGTCTCGCTCGTCGCTCTAGCCGAGCGCCTGGTCATCCCCCGATCCCGCAGGATGCCGGCGTGACCACGACCATGGTTGGTCTCAACGGCGTCGGCAAGACCTTCAAAGGACGCAACGCCGACACCACAGCTCTGATTGCCATCGACCTTGCGATCGAAGAGGGTGAATTCGTTTCGCTCCTGGGGCCGTCCGGCTGCGGGAAGTCGACTCTGCTCCGCATTATCGGAGACCTGACCCCTCCCACCTCGGGAGAAGTAACAGTCAACGGCAAGGCGCCGGAGCAGGCCCGCCGTGATCGCGACTACGGCATGGTCTTCCAGCAAGCGACGCTGCTCGACTGGCGCAGGGTGCTGAAGAACATTGCGCTGCCGCTCGAAGTGATGAACCTCCCTTCCGCCGAGCGCGACCGAAGGGCCCGCGAGATGCTGGAATTGGTGGAGCTCGGTGAGTTCGGCGACCACTACCCGTGGCAGCTGTCCGGTGGCATGCAACAGCGTGTGGCGATCGCCCGGGCCCTGGCACTGCAGCCTGCGTTGCTACTCATGGACGAGCCCTTCGGCGCCCTCGACGAGATGACCCGCGAGCGGATGCAGATGGAGTTGATGCGAATCTGGCAACAAACGCACACCACCGTGGTGTTCGTGACCCATTCGATCCCCGAGGCGGTATTCCTGAGCACCCGGGTGGTGGTGATGTCTCCCCGCCCCGGAACCGTGGCAGGAATCGTCGACATCGACCTCCCGCAGCCGCGCGAGTTCGAGACCCGGGAGCACCCCCGGTTCTTCGTCAAGCTCAACGAGGTCCGCGAGACCTTGCGCGGGGCCGGGGTCGACTGATGGACAAATGACTCGCCTGAAAAAGTGGGGACCACCGACACTGGTGTTTCTGGCCGTGCTCGCGGCCTGGGAGATCTGGGTCAGAGCCTCCGGCATTCAGGGATTCCTGCTGCCACCGCCGAGTGAGGTGGTCACGACCCTGCGCCAGGAGTGGAGTGTCGTCTGGGCGGCGGGATTCTTCACCCTGCGCGAGGCCCTGGGCGGCTTGATCGGTGGGACCGTGCTCGGTGTTCTGGCCGCCTTCACCGCCTCCCGCTGGATCGTCATTCGAGAGGGAGTCATGCCGTTCTACGTTGCCATGGGAGCCGCTCCGATCGTTGCCCTGGCTCCGATCACCAATCAATGGTTTGGCATCACCAACCCGGCTTCGAAGATGACTGTGGTGGCAGTGATGGTGTTCTTTCCGGTGATGATCAACATGACCAGAGGGCTAGGCGATGTCGGAAACGACAAGCTCGAACTGATGAGATCGATGGCCGCCTCGGAGGGAGGCACCCTGCGAAAAGTGCGGCTCCCCAATGCGCTCCCATACCTGTTCTCGGCCTTGAAGGTGGCCGTGGTCCTCTCGTTGATCGGAGCGATAGTGGCCGAATACTTCGGGGGGTCGCGCGACGCCCTCGGGGTCTACATCTCCCAGCAGGCCGGCCTGACCAGGATGGCCGAGGCCTGGTCGGGCATCGTCGTGGCGACCGCCCTGGGAGCGGCCCTTCAGCTACTGATAGTCCTCGCCGAGCGGCTGCTCATCCCCTGGCACCCGTCGCTGCGGGGCTAGAAAGGCCAACTCCAGAAGATGCTGCTGCGAAACGCAGCCGTTACCTGGCAACTCCTATCGTGACGTTCGCCCGGGCCTCTGGCCTCGGGCCTAACCCTGAAGGAGGAACCGAAATGACCAAACGCAGGATCGAGTTCGCGCTGCTGGTGGTAATCGCCGTGATTCTGGCCGCGTGTGGCGGGGATGCCACGGAAACCACCGTTGCCGCCGAGACGACGACTACCGAAGCGGCGCCTGCCGAACTCATCCCGATCGCACTACAGCTGCAATGGGTCACCCAGGCGCAGTTCGCCGGCTACTTCGCCGCCATTGATCAGGGCTTTTACGCCGACGCCGGCCTCGATGTCACGATCCTCGAAGGAGCAGTCGACATCGTGCCCCAGCAAGTGGTTGCCGCGGGCGGGGCAGAGTTCGGCCTTGCCTGGGTTCCCAAAGCGCTGGTATCACGGGAGGAAGGCGCCGACATTGTCAACATCGGCCAGGTCTTCCAGCGGTCGGGAACGCTCGAGGTTTCGTGGGCGGACGCCGGAATTACCGAGCCCGCCGACTGGGAGGGAAAGCGGGTCGGCACTTGGGGATTCGGCAACGAATTTGAGCTGACCGCTGCATTCGAAAAGTACGACGTGACACCGTCCGAAGTCATCCAGCAGCCTTTCGACATGTCGCTGCTGCTGAACGATGAGCTCGACGCAGCCCAGGCCATGACCTACAACGAGTACGCCCAGGTGCTCGAGCAGGAGAACCCGGAGACGGGCGAGCTCTACACCGCCGACGCCCTGTCGGTCATCGACTTCAACGACATAGGGACCGCCATGCTCCAAGACGCCATTTGGGCCGACGCAGCATGGTTGGCCGACAACGAAGCGACCGCGCAGGCGTTCCTAAAGGCTTCGTTCCAGGGATGGATCTTCTGCCGTGACAACCCCGATGCCTGCGTCCAGATCGTCCTCGACCGCGGCCCTGCCCTCGGAGCCAGCCATCAGGCCTGGCAGATGAACGAGATCAACGCGTTGATCTGGCCGTCCCCCGGCGGTATCGGAGTCATGGATGAGGCTCTCTGGGCCCAGACGGTGGAAGTCGCAGTGGGACAAGCGGTGATTTCCGCCGACCCGGGCGCCGACGCCTATCGAACGGACCTCGCCGACGCCGCCATTGTCGAACTCCAGGCCGAAGGCCTCGACGTCGCCGGCGAAGGCTTCGCAAAAACCACGATCACCCTCAACCCCGGCGGCGAGTAGAAAGAAAGAGAACCGCGAACCTAAGGTTATAGGCCGCGGTTTCCGCTGGTATTTGCCTTGAGATTCCGGCGGCCCTCGGGCCGCCCCGAATCTCAAGGCAATCAGCGGCGGTTTCCGCGGCTCAGAACCTTAGGTTTCGAGTTTTTAGAAGGAGGAGGACGTTATGGCCAACGTAGTCCGTGCTGCCATTGTCCAGACGGAGTGGACCGGCGACAAAGACTCGATGATCAAGAAGCACGAGGACTACGCCCGCCAGGCCGCCGAGCAGGGCGCCCAGGTCATGTGCTTCCAGGAGATCTTCTACGGGCCCTATTTCTGCCAGGTTCAGGAGAACGAGCACTTCGATTACGCCGAGGCCGTCCCGGATGGGCCGACCGTCAAAGCGATGCAGGATCTCGCCAAAGAGACCGGGATGGTTCTGGTCGTGCCCATGTTCGAGAAGGAACAGGACGGCTTCTACTACAACACCGCCGCGGTGATCGACGCCGACGGGAGCTACCTGGGGAAGTACCGCAAGACCCACATCCCCCATGTCAAGGGCTTCTGGGAGAAGTTCTACTTCCGTCCCGGCAACACCGGCTATCCGATTTTCGACACGGCTGTCGGACGCATCGGCGTCTACATCTGTTACGACCGCCACTTCCCCGAGGGATGGCGCGCTCTCGGCCTGCGCGGGGCCAAGATCGTCTTCAATCCGTCCGCCACCAGCCGGGGCCTCTCGATGTACCTCTGGAATCTCGAGCAGCCGGCCGCCGCCGTCGCCAACGAGTATTTCATCGGAGCGATCAACCGGGTGGGTAAGGAGCCCCTCGGAGACAACGACTTCTACGGTTCGTCATACTTCGTCGATCCTCGCGGCCAGATCATCGGCGGGGCGGCCTCCGACACCGAAGAGGAACTCGTTGTGCGCGACCTCGATCTCGACCTGGTCGAAGAGGTTCGCAAAACCTGGGCGTTCTACCGAGACCGCCGCCCAGATGCCTACGGAGACCTGGTCGCCCCTTAGGGTTACGCCTTCCGGTCGATCATGCCCAGGTGGGTGTGGGTAAAGCCCTCCTCGAGCTTTAGCCCGTAGCCCAGAGCCCGGTCCATGCCGATGTGGGCCAGCCAGATCGAACCTGCACCGATCAAAGCCGAACGACCCGCGGGGATTCCGAAGGCGAGGAGCAGCGCCGGCCAGAACAGCCAGTGCCCGAGGTTGTAGAAGCGGCCCCGACGCGGGCGTCCTTCAAGTACCCGACCATCATTAGGTCTGGTGCCAGCAGGAGAAGACCGAACCACGACCAACTCAGGTCGGACCAGGCGAAGAGAACGACGGCCAGAACTAGGAAGGCCAGCCCTTCCAGTCGCTGCAGCGGGATGGGCGTGAACACTTGCGAAGGATAAGCAGATCGATCGCGGCCGAGGACGGTCAGGGAGCGGGGAACCACCAGTTGACCCGCTTGCCATCGACGACCCCGACGGCGTGGGCCTGGGCCAACGGATGCCAGTCGTTCCAACTGATCGTCAGCGACCCGGCGACTGCTCCAGTCATGGTGACTTCTCCGGTGATGGCCCCGGGGGCACGATCCCAACGAACCGTCCCGCTCACTGCGAGGTCGTCGACCCAACTGAGCTCACTCATCTTGAAGCCGACATTGGTCAGGCCCGTGGTGTGGAACGTTCCCCCGCGGAGGCCCACCCCGTCCTCGCCGTACATCGAGTACCAGCGGGTCATCATGTCGGCCATGGTGTTGGCGGCGGCGATCACGGCCTGTCCCCCAGTCCCGGTTCCGACTCCTGCCGGCACGTCCACCGCGTCCAGCGTCGTCGGGAAGTGCTCGACGACCCGGATCTCGTTGTACTCGGTCGCACAGCTGACATCGCCGGCATCGCCGCCGGTCCGAACAAATCGGATCACGAGGTCGGAGGCGCATCGCGAGTAGTCGGCCAGCGCCGTCACGTGGGCCACGTTGGCAACTTCGACAAAGGTCGAGTTGGGAAAGAAGCCGGCAGCCTTCTCGGCGCCTTCTGGAGAGGTGATCGAATCGAGATCGCCCACCAGAACCAGGATCGGGGTGTCGGGATAGACGTGGTTGGCCGGATAGGGCGGAACCCAATTCGAAGGTGCCGGCCAGCCCATGCAGGACTCGAACTCGGTCCATGGTGAGACGAGCCATTGGTCGATCGTGTACGGAGCAAAAGCCTCAGGTTCCTGGGCAGCGAGCTCGAGTCGGGCAGCCTCGAATTGGGCGGGCCGATCTGCCAGAGGAGCGTTGATGTCCCAAAGCTGGGGGTAGTCGTTGCAGATGGTGGCGATGTAGAGGCCCTCCGAAAACTCCTCCACCAGACCGGCGTCGCCGTAGTAATCCTCCTCGGCCGCGATTCGGAGCAGCGGAACCGGGTCGCCGAGGTCGAGGTAGGCGCGGGCCGCGGCATCGAGTTCTCGATAGACGGGTACGCCGTAGGTGGCGACCCCCGTCAGATAGGAAAGCATCGGGGCGTCGAGGAAGACATCCCGCATGACTCCGTCGGCGTCTGGGGCCGAACCCCGAGGGGCCCCGCCTCCAAGGCGTCGGCAAGTTTTCGAAGGGTCTCGATCGGATCGTTGCCGAGCGCCTCGCAACCGGGATCCCGCTCACATACTTTCTGGAACGAATCGACGATCGCCCGGTTGATGTCGCGGTACCAGGGGTCCTGATCCTCGACGGGATAGGCGGCATCGAGGACCACGGTCCGGACCCGATCTGGATGACGCACCGCGAATGTCTGGGCCAAGAATGTGCCGTACGAATCTCCGTATAGGTCGATCCGGGGGATGGCGAGAGCGTCGAGAACGGCTGCCATGTCGTCAGCGGCCAGGGCAGAGCCATAGAGATCGGACGTGTCACCGAGTTGCTCGCCGCAGAGTTGGACGTTGGCGAGATAGTCGCCCTCGTAAGACTGAAGCTCGGGACAATCGATCGCGCCCGAGAAGCCCGTTCCGCGATTGTCGACCAAAAGGAGCTGACGCTGAGAAAGCAGGGGATCGAACAGTTCGAGGTAGTAGTCACGGCTGGCGGTGCTGGCGTAGCCAGGTCCTCCTTCCACAGCCACGATCGTGCCGAGGAGGGGTTGCCTCTGGTTTCGGGCGGGATACAGCTCGAAGTTGATGTCGATCGAGCCGCCGGATTCGTCGTCGGGATCGAGCAGCCTCGGGATGGTGCCGCACAGAACGCCCGTTAGGCGGCCGCATGACTCCAGCCACGACAGATCAGACTGATTGGATTGCTGGGCCTCGGCTACGCCTGTGAAGCCCGTCGACCCGGCCGGTCCCAACAACGAGCCAGCCAGAGCCACGACGAAGAAGACAGTTGCCCCAACCGCCCTACGCATCCGCGCAGGCTAAACCGTCTACCCGCCCTGTGAAGCCCCCGTTCCGCTCTTCACCGGTTAGCTAGCCTGGCTCGCTCAATCAGGACAGGAGTCGATCGTTTCCCATGGGAACTCACGAAGACCTTCTCGCCCGCCACCGCCGGGTGCTCCCATCATGGATGGTGCTGTACTACCAGGAGCCGATCGCATTGGTCGACGGCGCCGGGAGGCGGGTCAAAGACGCCGAAGGGAACGAGTACCTCGACTTCTTTGCCGGGATCTTGACCACCATGACCGGATACAAGGTCCCCGAAGTCGTGGCGGCCATCAAGGCCCAGGCCGACAAGATGCTTCACACCTCCACGCTCTACCTGATCGAGAATCAGATCGATCTGGCCGAGAAGATCGCCGATCTCTCCGGAATTCCCGATGCCAAGGTGTTCTTCACCAACTCGGGCACCGAGGCCAACGATGCCGCCCTGATGCTCGCCACCCAATCCCGGAAGTCGAACCAGGTTCTGGCCATTCGAGGGAGCTACCACGGCAAGAGCCACTCGACCGTGGCAATCACCGGCATTCGCAATTGGTCGTCGACCAGCCTCTCCCCCTTCAACGTCACCTATGTCCACGGTGGCTACAAGCTCCGCAGCCCCTTCGGACATCTCCCCGACAACGAGTTCATCGCGGCCTGCAAGGCCGACCTCGAGAGCCTGCTCGATGTCGCCACCGCCGGTGACGTGGCCTGCATGATCGCCGAGCCGATCCAGGGAGTCGGTGGCTTCGCCACCCCGCCCGACGGCTTCTTCGGCGCCTTCAAGGAGGTCCTCGACCGCACCGGGATTCTCTTCATCTCCGACGAGGTGCAGACGGGATGGGGCCGGACCGGTGAGCATTTCTGGGGCTACCAGTCGCACGGGATCACGCCCGACATCCTCACCTTCGCCAAGGGTCTGGGAAACGGCATGGCGCTGGCCGGGGTTGTGGCGACGGCTTCGCTCATGGACTCGCTGCCGGCCAACTCGATATCGACTTTCGGCGGCAATCCGATGTCCACCGCCGCCGGCCTGGCCAATCTCGAGTATCTGCTCGAGCATGACCTTCAGACCAACGCGTACAAAGTCGGCAATCGTCTCAAGTCGAACCTCGATGAGTTGGCCGATCGCACCGAGATCATCGCCGAGGTACGGGGCAAGGGTTTGATGCTCGGAGTTGAGCTTGTCAAGCCCGGCGGGCTCGATCCGGATCCCGCTGCCGCCACCGCCGTCATGGAGGAGGCCAAGAAGGAAGGTCTCCTGATCGGCAAGGGTGGCCTCTACGGCAACACCCTCCGCATCGCCCCGGCCTTATCACTCACCGAAGCCGAAGCCGACGAAGGCTTCGAGAAACTGGCCCGCGCCGTCGGGCGGGTGGCGGGCTCATGAGTCGGGCGGGTGGCCGGCTAGTGGTCAGATGACCACGACTGGCACCCTCACTTTTCTCTTCACTGATCTGGTTGGCTCGACCGAGCTGCTGACTCGCCTCGGTGACGATGTCGCGGTCGACATTCACCGACAGGTTGACGGGGTCCTGCGCAAATCCATCGCCCGTGGTCGAGAAGTCAAGAACCTGGGCGATGGTCTCATGGTGACATTTACCAGCGCGGTCGACGCCGTCCAGGCCGCAACGGACATGCAACAGCGGGTTGACGACAGCGGTCTTGGGATATCAGTGCGGATCGGAATCAACAGCGGAGAGGCCACGCCGGCGGACGATGGTGATCACTACGGGACGCCGGTGGTTGCTGCTCAGAGACTCTGCGATTTCGCCAACGGTGGGCAGATCCTCGTTTCGGGGGTGGTACGAGCTCTGGTCGGCAGCAAGGGCGGCATTGCCTTCGTTTCGAAAGGACAGGAGCTTTTGAAAGGCCTCGCCGAGCCCGTGGACATCTTCGAGGTGGCCTGGAAGGCAACGCCTGCCGCGACAACCGCCACCAGCCCCATCGCCATCGGCTATCCGCCCAACCTCAGCGAGCCCGCCGACGGCCTGCTGGTCGGCAGAGGCGACATCCTCGGACGGCTCGATGACGCCTGGGGAGCCGTCCGCGGCGGTGCCAGGCGTTTGGTCCTCATCGCGGGAGAACCGGGCATCGGCAAGACTGCCGTGGCTGCAGTTTGGAGCCGAACGGCTTTCGAAAAGGGTGCGGTGGTCTTGGCAGGCCGCTGCGCCCCGGAGGGGGTCATCTCCTATCAGCCGTTCGTCGAGCTGCTCCACCAACTTCTCAACGACCCGGTGGCTGCCGCCGAGGTACGCGAACTCGGCTCCCAGGCCGGGGAGCTAGCGAGGCTGGTCCCCGACCTAGCCGGCTCCCTTCCAACTCCACCTCGAATGGAACCGGAACCCGGAACCGAGCTCTATTTGTTGTATGAGGCAGTAGTGGCATCTCTTCAGCACGTCGCTGCAACCCGTCCCCTGGTGGTCGTGCTCGATGACCTGCACTGGGCTGATGCTCCCTCCGTAGGCCTCCTCGAGCATTGGGCCAAGCATCCCCTGCATGCTCCGGTCTTTATTATCGGCACCTACCGGGAAACCGATCTCAGCCGGACTCACAAGCTGGCCAAAGCGCTCGCCGAGCTGCGAAGGGAACGGCGATTCGAGCGCATTCACCTGGCCGGGCTCGACAACGCAAATGTGGCCGAGATGGTCACCAATCGAACAGGGTTGGAGGTGCCGGCGGCGGTGGCGGATGCCATCAGTGCCGAGACCGATGGAAACCCTTTCTTTGTCGAGGAGGTAGTCGCCCACTTGATCGAAAATGGCATCATCGGCCCAGGGGTTCGTTGGCCGGATCCTGGGCAATTGCACCGCCTTGAGATCCCGGAAGGCATTCGCGAGGTTGTGGGTCGCCGCCTCTCCCGCCTGTCCGAGAGCACCAATCACACACTCGGGCTGGCAGCCGTGATCGGCCGCGAATTCGACGGTGAGCTTTTGCATGAGCTCAGCGAAGACCAGACCGAGCAGGTGTTTGATCATATCGACGACGCCTTGCGAGCGCGGATCCTCGTTGAGGCGCCGTCAACTTTCGGGCGATACGCCTTCTCACATGCGCTCATCCGTCAGACGCTCTATGACGAACTCAACCCGACCCGTCGCGCTCGCTACCACCGGCGCGTTGCAGAGGCGCTTGCTACCCAGGGCGGCTCACCCGCAGAGCTCGCCCTCCATTTCACCGCTGCCCACGAGCCTGCCCGAGCTCTCGCGGCATCCGTAGCCGCAGCTCGCGCAGCAGAAGAGGTTCTCGCTCTGGGGGAAGCGGCTCGACACTACGAACACGCCCTCGAGTTGTGGTCAGAGGTCGGCGCGCCCGAAACCGAAGCCGGGGTCGATCGTCCCGAGCTGCTGGGCCGGACGGCGGAAGTCACTTTTCTGCTCGATGGGGGCCTTGACAGGGCCATCAACCTGGCGACGGAGGCCCTGAGCGGTATCGACGCCGCAGTGAACCCCGTTCGGGCCGGAATCATGGCCGAGAGGCTGGGAACCTATTTGCAGATAGCCGGCCGAGGAAACGAGGCAATCGCCGCAGTGGAGCGCGGTGTCGCCTTGATACCGGCCCAACCACCCTCCTCGGAAAGAGCACGAGCGCTCGCGAGCTTGGCGGCAATGCTGATGCTCCTAAGCCGATATCGCGAATCGGAGGAAAGAAGCCACGAAGCCATCGAGGTCGCTCGCACGGTAGGCGACCGATCAACTGAGGCCCACGCTCTGGTGACGCTGGGCACGGTCGAAGGGTCCACCGGACGGGTCGATGAGGGAGTGGCTCACATACTCGAGGGCCGCGCCATCTCCGAAGCGGAACGGGCTGTGAACAACACCCTGCGCTCGTACGCCAACCTGTCGACGATCCTCGACGTATCGGGACGCCTTGAAGAAGCAGTGGTCGACGCGTTGGCCGGATCCGACCAGGCCGCTCGATGGCATGTGTACGGGAAGCACTACTGGTTTCCCAGGTTGAACGCGGTGTGGTCCCTCATTCGTCTTGGCCGATGGGAGGAAGCCGGAAAGATCCTCGAGTCCGGTGAGGCCCTGACCGAGGGAGTCAGTGAGGTGTTCGTGCACAATATGGCGGCGCTTCTGGCAACTCTCACCGGACGAGTGGACGATGCCCACAAGCATCTTGACCGAGTGCACTCAAAGAGCGTGGAAATCCTCGACCCCCAATTCCAGGGACCCATTCACTGGATAGCGGCAATGGGTGCGTGGTTCGAAGGTCGACCGGAATCGGCGTGGGCCCTCATCGAGAAGGGACTCGATTTGGTCGAGAAGGGTGAGGATTGGTTCTACCGAGCACCGCTCTATGCCCTCGGTGCTGCAATTCTGGCCGACCTGGCTCTGGCCGGAAATGAGTCGGCACAGCGACTGAATGTGGTCGGAGTCCTGGTACGGGCCCTGCGAGCCGCAGGAGGAGAGTTGCGTTCGGCAGATTTTGCCGCACAACTCGCCCAGACCGAGGCGGAGTTGACGCGGGCCGAGGGATCCGCTAGCCCAGCGGCCTGGGAGAAGGCGTCTTCTCTCTGGGAAGGGTTGCACCAACCATACGAGACGGCCTATTGCCGATTTCGGCTGGGTGAAGCATCGATCCAAGCCGGGCGGGTCACCGACGGCATCAACGAGCTAGACAGAGCCCAGGCAGCAGCCAACGACCTCGGAGCGGTGCCGCTAAGCAGGTTGATCGAGCAAGCCCGCACCGCCTAGACAGACCCTGTTTGGGCGCGGACGATCGACACCAGAGGAGCAATCCCCTGCGCCAGAACGGAGCACTCGGTTCCATCGCAGGAATCTCCGAACTCCGATCGAACATCCTCGGAGAACGGCCGGAGATCATCGTGGAAGTCGACCAAACCGCTGCCAGCCAGGGGGCTAAATGCGGCCGCCCTGGCCGACGCGGTCAGGGCCTACCTGACCCCGATTCCCGTCATCTCCATCGAAATCGACAGGACCCAGACAACGGTGATCGTAGAGACGGAACCGATGCGATCGCCTCGCCCGAAGCCCTGGCCTTGCTGCCTCTCGGCCCGAGCCTCGTGTTGGGTGATGTGGCTTCGATCACTCAGGGATCGAGCCCTGTGGCGGTCACCCACTTCGACGGGAATCGCTCGGCTGAGGTGTCGGGCGTCATCACCGACCCCAACTTCGGGGCGGTCAACCTCGAGGTCTCGGCCGCACTCGCCGACCTCGCGCTCCCGCCCGGGAGTGGAGGCCGGTCTGGGCGGACAAGGCGAAGTTCAGCAAGAGAGCTTCAACGGCATCCTGACTGCCATGGTCATCGCAGTCGCCCTCGTGTATCTGTCGATGGTTGCAACCTTCGGGAGCCTTCTGACTCCGTTCGTGATTCTGCTGAGCCTTCCGCTGGCCGCGGTTGGCGCCTTCCCGGCTCTGGCGATCACTGGACGAGAACTGGGTCTGCCCTCGATGCTCGGATTGTTGATGTTGATCGGCATCGTTGTCACCAACGCCATCGTGATGCTCGAGTTCGTCGAGCGTCTCCGTCGCGAGGACGGTCTGAGCACGATCGAAGCGCTCAAGGTCGGCGCCGAGACCCGGCTACGCCCGATTCTGATGACTGCGATCGTCACGATCCTTGCCCTGACTCCACTCGCTCTCGGTCTGAGTGAGGGAGCGCTTCTGTCGGCCAGCCTGGCGACGGTTGTGATCGGGGGCCTGTTCAGCTCCACCCTTCCGACGCTGTTCGTGATCCCCGCCGTCTACAGCTTGTTCGACTCGCTGAAGAAGCGATTCACATCGGGGTCGCCTGGAGCAGACGAGCCCGCCACCGACCTCTCCGCCGAGAGCGTCCTGGCTTCGTAGAAGAAACCTCCCGTTTTGGCGGGTCGTCGATGGGGTTATGGCCCCATCGCGACGCGCCAGAACGGGGTTCCAGCGTCAGGGAAGTGGTTCGTCGAGGAGCTGCTCGGTGTCGGCCACAAAGGTTTCGATCTCATCGAGGACCGATTCGAGTTCGGAGACTTCTGCCTCAGTGACGCCGGAGTCGACAATGACATCCGAAGAGGGCGGAACAGTCACCGACGGGGAAGCCGTTGTCGTGGTGACAACGGCTGCGGGCGGGGTGTTTGCCACCCCACCCGCCCCACCGCAGGCCGCGAGCACGATCGCCAGCGCCAAAGCGGAAACCCTCGGCCTCATGACCTCGCCTCACAGGCGGCGGCCGCCTCGGCCAGGTTGTCGAGACGGATCACGAGAACATCGATGCGCTCGGTCCGGACCGCAATCCGGTTCTCGATCAACCCTGCCAACTGCTCGCGCCCGTTCTCACGTGCCTCCGCGGCCTTGCTTTCTAACCAGGCGATCGACCCGACCGTGTCGGCATCTCCCTGGATCCGTGCCAAAACGGCTTCGACCCTGGCTGTGAGATTCGGCACCCGGGCACAAGCCAGGTCGAGCCTCTCCTGACGTTGCTCCGACTGCGTGGTGGTCGCAAAAGCCGGGGTGGCGCTAAGGACCATCAGGGCTGCGAGCCCCGTGCTGATCAGAATCCGACGGACTGACATTCATTACCTCCTGGTTGGGGTTCTGTCAGTGATCATCCTCGGCCGGGTGTTTGTGAGAACTCTGTGGCGATCGTGTGGAGGCGATGAGGCTTAAGGGAGGCTGAGTGTGATGGCCGCGCCACCTCCAGGAGCGTCGCCGATCGTGACCAAGCCGCCGTGAATCCGGGCCTGCTGGGCGACCAGGGCCAATCCGAGCCCGCTCCCGGGCCCGGCGCGGGTGCTGCCCTGGACGAACCTCTCGAGCACTCTCTGCCGGTCTTCCTCTGGGATACCGCGACCACCGTCGCATACCACGACGTCGGTCCTCTTATGCCCGGGCGAAACTGTCACCAGGACGCGGGCTATTCCGTCGGCGCTCTCGCCATGGCGAACCGCGTTGGCAACGAGGTTGTCGACCGACATCCTCAGTCCTTCCGACCATCCCCGCACCGGAACCGGGCCGGCCGGGCTGTCGAGTGAAATCTCGGCCCCAAAGAAGCGGCGCCGGGCGTTGGCCACGACCTGCTCGACAAGGTCGCCGAGGTCGAGCTCCTCGAAGGCTTCGGGTCCGGTTAGGTCGCCTCGCGAAAGGAGGCGCAGCGCTTCGAGAAGCTCGACCAGCCGCCGATGCTCGGAGACCAGGTCCGCGACCAGAGCATCGCGATCGCCAATGTCGGGATGGGCTGACAGGACCTCGAGGTTGGCCCCAAGGCTCGTCAATGGAGTCCGCAGCTCATGGGCTGCGGTGGCGGCAAACGTCCGGGCAGACTCGAGTGCTTCCTGGCGACTCCGATCGGCTCCTTCCAGTCTTTGGAGCATCGCATCGAACGACGATGCCAGCTTCTTGACCTCGGTCGGGCCAGGGTCGCCGCCGACCCGGGTGCCGAGGTCGGTCGTCGCCGACACCTGCTCAGTGGCCCGGCGAAGCCGCTCGAGTGGCGCCAGGGCGGCGGCCGCAGACAACCATCCAGCCACTCCAAATAGACCCACCCCCAGCACGACCAGGCGGCGAAGCCGCAGCCGCAACCGGTCGTAGATGGCGTCCATGTCGACGAGGGAGATCGCCACCTCGACCTCGACCGGCGAGCCCAGCGCCAGCCTCGGCTCGATAGTGTCGCTGAAGACGCGGTAGCGGTCGCCATCACCTTGAAGGGTGCTGAAACCGGCACCCGCGGCCGGTACTTGCTCGAGACCTTCCGCTCCCAGCGCCAGCAGCAATTCACCGCCCTCCCAGACCCGTATGACGGCCGGGGCCGACAGCCTCTCGATGGCAAGTTCCTCGAGGCGGGGTCGATTGAGTCGAGCAGCTGTGGCCGCGGGCTGGGCGAGCACCTGATACTGCCCGGTCAGGAGCACGTCGACAGACGCGATCTGATCTGAGCGCGCGGCCGCCAGCACGGCCAGCGACCCCAGCACCAGCAGAACCGAGGCGCCGGCGGCCGTGAAGAGTGCGACCCGCAATCGCAGGCTCATGGGCGGAGCACGAACCCGATGCCGCGGACGGTGTGGATCAACCGGGACTCGCCGTCATCCTCCAGCTTGCGCCGCAGATAGCCCACGAAGACATCGACCACGTTCGTGTTGACCTCGAAGTCGTATCCCCACACGAGTTCAAGCAGGCGCTCCCTGCTGAGGACGATCCCTTGATTTCGGATCAGGATCTCCAGAAGGTGGAACTCCCGCTTGGTCAGCTCGATGTCGCGGCGTCCCAGCTGCACACGCCGTCTGGCCCCATCGACCCGGAGATCGCCGGCCGTCAGCAACGGAACATCGGACTCGGGCCGCCGACGAAGGAGGGCGTTGAGCCTGGCCACCAGCTCTTCGAGAACGAACGGCTTGACGAGGTAGTCGTCGGCTCCGGCCTCGAGCCCGATCACCCGATCGCCGACCTCGACCCGGGCGGACAGGATGCAGATGGGGACATCGTTGCCTGCGGCCCGGATCCGGCGGACCACCTCCACGCCGTCGATTCCGGCCAGGCCAACGTCGAGAACGACCACGTCGGTGGGGTTGGAATCCGCCACCGCGAGAGCCTCCTCGCCGGAGGCCACGGCCGAGACGTCGAAGCCCTCCAGCCGCAACCCGCGTTCGAGGGCGTCACGAATCGATCGATCGTCGTCGACCACGAGGACCCTGGGCATCGCCGATCATTCTGGCCGGACGAACACTCCCCAATCGTGTGGGTTCTGTGAGAAAGGAAATGGACACCCGTTTTGGCGCGACAAGATGGGG
>JANMST010000398.1:0-2793 GCA_031389635.1 Acidimicrobiia bacterium
CACCGCTGCCTGATAGCGGCTCCGGAAGTCGGCATCCCGAAGGGTGCTTCCAACCAGAGGGGAGGCAGCTCCTATCACAGCCTCGAAGTAGCGGGCCTGATCGGTCTCGAGGAAGTGTCCGGCCTCGGCTGACCGGAGGCCTCTCGTGGTCTGGAGGTCCAGCACGTCGTCGGACTTGCCAACGAAACGCAGCCGATCGCCGGTCTTAAGGATCGTGTCGGGGGCGACCGGTGCCAACAGGTCGCCGTCACGTTCGAGAGTGGCGAGGAACGAACCCGACAGGTGTCTGAGGCCGGCGGCCTCGACCGTTCGCCCGTTGATCTGTCCGGCTTCCTCCACGACCATGTCGACCACGAAGTGGCGGGTTTCGTCCTCGGCCTCCTGACGGACCGAGCGCCGGAGGGGCAGGAGCTTGGGGGTCAAGAAGACGAGCACCACTCCGCCCACGATCGCAATCGGAAGCCCGACCGCGGTGATCTCGAAGAATCCGAGCGCCGGTTCGCCGGCGGCCTCCAGAAGGCCCGAGATCACCAGGTTGGTCGAGGTCCCTATCACTGTCACCACTCCGCCCAGGAGGGCGGCAAACGAGAGGGGCATCAAGTAGAGAGACGGAGACCGTCCCCGCGCCTCGGCCCAGGCTCGTACCTGGGGAAGCAGCATCGCCACGATCGGTGTGTTGTTGAGAAAGGCCGAGGCCGCGGTGGTTGGTGCGACGAGGCGGGTCAACGAACCGCGCACGCTGCCGTTCTTCCCCAATACCGCCTGAACTATCGGAGTCAGGGCACCGGTCTTCTCAACGGCCCGGGCGAGGATGAACAAAGCGGCAACGGTCAGGGGAGCCGGATTCGAGAATCCCGATAGGGCCTCGCTGGGCGTCACGATTCCGGCCACGAGCACCGCCACCATTCCCCCTGCCATCGCCACGGCCGGGGCGACCAGGTCGCGGACCAGGCTTATGAGGACAATGATGACGACGCCCAGGCAGAACCAGGCTTCCCAGCTCAACTTCCGGCCCTCAACTACTTGGTCTCAACTGCGAGCGGTCTCGCCGATGTAGCCCAGTCTCTCCAGATACAGGATGATCTGGTTGGCCGCCTCGTCCGGTGAGAACTGGGCGGTGTCGATGGCCATTTCGGCGTCGGCCGGTTCTTCGTAGGGGTCGGAGATTCCCGTGAACTCGGGAATCAAGCCTGCCCTGGCCTTGGCATAGAGACCCTTGCGGTCACGTGCCTCGCACACCTCGAGCGGAGTCGTGATGTGGACGAGCACGAAGCCACCGCCCGGTTCCACCATCGAGCGCACTGCTTTGCGAGTGGCGTTGTAGGGGGCGATGGGGGCGCAGATGGCGATGCCGCCGCTCTTGGTTATCTCAGACGCGACATATCCGATCCGGCGGATATTGATGTCGCGATGCTCCTTGGAGAACCCGAGCTCGGATGAGAGGTTCTTGCGCACGAGGTCGCCGTCGAGCATCGTCACCGGGCGACCACCCATCTCGAGCAGCTTGACGAGCAGGGCGTTGGCGATCGTTGACTTGCCCGATCCCGACAGTCCCGTGAAGAAGACGGTGAAGCCCTGCTGGGCGCGGGGCGGGTGGGTCCTTCTGAGTTCGGTGGCGACCTCGGCATAAGTGAACCACTCCGGGATCTCGCGGCCGGTGGCCAGGCGATCACGAAGGTCGGTTCCCGAGATGGTGACCGTCTTCAGACCCTCGGGAACTTCGTCCTCAGGGATGTACTGATCGTTATCGGGTGCGTAGACCATCATTCGAAAGTCGACCATCGCCACTCCGAGCTCGTCCTGGTATTTGGCCAGAAGCTCCTGGGCCTCGTACGGCCCGTAGAAGGGCTTGCCGGTCGAATCGGAGCCAGGTCCGGCATGGTCGCGTCCGACAATGAGATGGGTGCAGCCGTGGTTCTTGCGGATGATGGCGTGCCAGACAGCTTCGCGGGGACCACCCATCCGCATGGCTAGCGGGAGCAGAGCGAGGGCGGCCGTGTTGTGGGGGTAGCGATCAAGCACTGCCTGGTAACAGCGGACCCGGGTGTAGTGATCTACGTCGCCCGGCTTGGTCATTCCGACAACGGGATGGATCAGAAGGTTGGCCGAAGACTCGGTGGCGGCTCTCAGGGTCAATTCGACATGAGCCCGATGGAGCGGGTTCCGCGTTTGGAAGGCGACGATCTGAGTCCAACCCCGTCGAATGAACTCAGCCCGAAGCTCGGCCGGAGTCTGACGAAGCGACCGGAAGTCGTAGTGGACCGGCGGCTGCAGACCCTCGATGCGGCCCCCGACGTAGACGGGATTGCTGCGGTTGAGGAGATAGCCAACGCCGGGGTGCTCGGGATTAGTCGTCCCGAAGACGTCGCTCGCCTCGGAGGTCATGTCGGGACGCCAGATGTCCTCGACGTGGATGGCGGCCAGCATGACTCCCTCCGGGTCGCGCAACGCCAGGATTTGCCCGGGGGTGAGGTTCTCGGAGGCCTGTTCGGTGATGTCGAGCGTGATCGGGATGGGCCAGAGGGTCCCGTCCTTCAATCTCATTTCGGCACAGACCCGCTCGTAGTCGTCCTTGGCCATGAATCCGGTCAGCGGGGAAAAGCCTCCCGACATGAGCAGTTCGAGGTCGCAGATTTGGCGTTCGGTCAGGTCCCAGGACGGCCAGTCGACCGACTGCGCCCGCAGTTCGGCCGTTCGTTTTTCCGTAGCCTCGAGGTTTACGAGGGTCCCGCCATGAGGCGAGATCAGATGATCGGTCACAGTTTTTAGACTCCCCAGCTCGCTGAATGCCTC
>JANMST010000427.1:0-2865 GCA_031389635.1 Acidimicrobiia bacterium
GCCCCTACCCCACCCTGGCAGCCGCCCCCGCCACCCCCTGGGTCGCCGAGTTCCTAGGCCTAAAACCGCGAACCTAAGGTTATAGGCCGCGGTTTCCACGGCTTATCGCCTTGAGATTCGCACGGGATCACCCTGTCAGCACGTCGAGAGGTGCGGTGGCGCGCCAAACCGCCGAGCCGGCATCCGTAAGCACCTCGACGAAGAGTTCCAACTGCTCGTTGATGTAGGCGACTTCGATCGTGTGAAGACCCAAGTTCTCAGTCGGGATATCGGTCGCCCGCAGAACCTCTTCCCAGGGCTGCCAATTGGCCAAATCGGGGCTCGTAGCCACCCCGACCCGGGACTGTCCACGGCCGGGAGGAATACCCAAGTAGACCAGAACCCAAGCGGCCGGAGTGGCTACCAGTCGTCCCACCTGCACACTGCTGGCGTCGAAGTCACCGTCCGGATCAGGACCGAAAACCGGATCGCTCTCCTCGAACACTCCGTCGGTGGTCAGGTCGTTGTACTTCTCCCATCGAACTCTGTCGGTTGAGTGGGCCAGACCCACGTGATCGCCCTCCAGAGAACCGAACCCGTCGTACAACATCGTGAAACCCTCATCAGTGACTACCACCGATGGAAAGAGAACCCCTTCGTCGTCCCACTCGCCTGTTCCCCCTTGGACGAGGACCGGTTCAGCATGGACCGTCCATTCGCCGGAGAGGTCCGTCGCTGTGGCGAGCCAAACGATCGATGACTCGGGTTCGCCCAGCTGCGACCCCCACCCATAGAGGAACCACCTACCGTCAGGCCCCTGCACCAGGCTCGACCCGATCGGACCGGGCTCTTCGAGATCGAGATCGACGACGATCGGACCGGCGGCCATCAGCCATGCGCTGGATGCTTCCTCGAAGAGGAAGACACCTCGGGCGTCGGGATCGTCGTCGAATCCATTGACGGCCAGATACCTCGATCCGTCAATATTGACAACGCCGATCGGTGACAAATAGGCAGCCGACCCAGCCTCGGGGATCGCAACCGGTTCCTGGTCAACAGATCCGGCGAAGAGCTCCTGAGCCGGCGTCGTCGTCGGGCCGGTCGCCGTGGTCGCAACGGTTGTCACCGCCGGCGCCGCTGCGCATGCTGCGACGAGCAGGAACATCCCTGCCCTCACGAGACTGTTTCCTCGTAGGCGGCCTGAACTGCCATTCGAAGGTCGCTCACCGCTGCCGCGATGGAATCGGGCCGCTTCAAATGCCGATCGATCACCCGTCCGATCCTTGTGACAACCCTGCCGCCGAGGTCCATCCGCTTGCGGCCATGGCGGCTCAAGGCCAGCAAGGACGAACGGCGATCCTCGGGGTGAGGCATCTTGGTGATCTCGCCAGCGAGCTCGAGCTTTCTGACCCGGTCCGAGGTCGTCATGAAGGCCTCACCCATGGCGCTCGCCGCCTCGCGGATGGTCATCGGACCGCTTATCCCGATGCGCGAGAGGAGAGCGAGGCCTTCACCGGTACTTCCCTCGATCTCCATCTCGCGTTGGATGAACAAGCTCACGTATTGAGCGGTTGCCCAGATGTCGATCATGATCGACCCATCCATGGCAGGAGCGGTGTTGGTAGATTTCATCACGGTTCCGTGATAAATCTATACCAGGACGCGAGCAGTCGTGAATCTGAAGGCAATAAGCCGTGGAAACCGCCGCCTATAACCTTAGGTTTCGGGTTCTTCTAGGTGAAGGCGGCGGCGAAGCCGTCTGGGGGGCGGGTGGGTCGTCCTGCGAGGTTGGTGAAGGCGGCTTTCACGTCGAGGGTGGCGAGGAGGTCGTCGCCGCGGGTCATGTCCTGATGCCAGCGGGAGGTCGCCCGCGTTATCTCCACCACCGAGGTGGTCACCAGCAGGGTCTCGTGAAGCTTCGCCGGCATCAGGAAGCGGGCGTTCACCTCGACAAGCACGATCTGGAACCCGGCCTGCTTCATCACGTCGAGCCCGTAACCCGCCGCCGCCAGAGCCTCGACCCGTCCGGATTCGAAGTACCCGAAGTAGGCCGTGTGATTGACGTGCTCGTAGGGATCGAGTTCGTAGAACCGAGTCCTCACCTCGTACCTGTGGACCATGCGGCGAGCTTATTGCCTCGGGCATCGACCGACGGTGTTGAACAAACCCCCGCCGGCGCCCGTCCAACGGTTAGTCGTAGGAGGACGTATGACCCTGCTCGAGACCGAGCATCGTGCCAAGCCATCCACCAGGTTGATGTCGATTGGAGCGATCGCCACGATCGCTGCCGCGCTAGCGGCCATCGCGGTAGTCGTCGTCACCGCGATGATGTTGGGAGATTCCCCCGCTCTCCCCGAGGGGGCACTCTTCACAACCGGGGACGACGGATCGATTTCCCTGTTCGACACGGACACCGGGGAATGGGTCTACCAGGTTCCCGATGCGGCCTTGGCCCACGACCGGTCGACTCTTTTCCAGGCCACCGCGGTCGATGACGAGACGGTCCTAACGGCGATCAACCCTGCCACCACCGAGGAGATGCAGGCCCAACGCATACCTGGCCGGCTGCAAATCAGGGTGGTGTCGCCGCAGGGTGATGCGGTTGCATTGATGGCACCGAGGACAACCACCGGTCTCTACGTGCCCGAGCCAAGAGACACCGATATCTATGTCGCCCGTACCGACGGCTCCGCCTGGCGACGCTATCCCCTCGAGGGCAACTATGAACCCGAGGCCTTTTCCGTGAATACGGAGACGCTGTTCCTTCTCAAGTTTCTGCCGGCCGATGACCCCGACCACTACGAGGTCCTCCGTCTCGATCTGGAGACCGGGGCGGTCATCAACGAATACACACCGGAGGTCGGACTCGATACATGGATGAAGGGC
>JANMST010000473.1:0-5390 GCA_031389635.1 Acidimicrobiia bacterium
TCCCTCGTCGATGGCCGTCTCGATGGCACCCAGGTGGCCGCGGAGGTAGTCGATGCGGCGATCGTCTTGAACCACACCGTCCGCCCCGGGGCCGTCCGAATAGGACGCCCCATTTTCGGTGATGTAGATGGGGCCTTGCCAGTACTCCTTGTGGATGCGCCGAAGAACTTCGGTCAGGGCGTCGGGAGTTACCGACCAGCCTGTCTCGGTGAAACCAGGGGGTGGGTTGGGCCCGGCGTCGACCCCGGTGTGCTCACCCTCCTCTTGCCCTTCTGCGATCACGAGGCTCGTGTAATAGTTGACCCCTAGGAAGTCGATCGGTGATGAGATGACCTCGAGGTCGCCGTGGTGGATCCAATCGGTATCCCTGATCCGGCCCATGCCGCGGTAGCTGGAGATCATGTCTTCCGGATATCCGTGTCCGAAGACGGGGTCAAAGAACCATCGGTTGCGATAGCCGTCGAAGTGAGTCCAGGCGGCGATGTCCTGGGCGCGCAGACTGGCGGCCCGGCAGGGCCGGCAGTCGAGGGCGATGCCAACCTTGGCGTTTGACGAGTGTGAGCGAATCGCCGCCATGCCTTCACCGTGCGACAAGAGAAGGTGATGCCCCGTCAGGATCGCCGCTTCCCAATCGCGCAAGCCCGGGGCAAACACCCCTTCCGCGTATCCGAGGATCGCCGCCACCCAGGGTTCATTCTGGGTGATCCAATGACTAACCCGATCACCGAGCGCTTTGACGACAATCTCGGCGTATTTCGAAAACGCGCCGACGGTCTCCCGGGTCGCCCATCCGCCCTGGTTCTGCAGGGTCTGGGGAAGGTCCCAATGGTGGAGCGTCACCCACGGGGTCATCCCTGCCTCGATGACGGCGTCGATCAGCCTCCTGTAGAAGTCGAGGCCCTTCTGGTTCACGGCTCCAGTTCCGTCAGGCAGAACCCGGGTCCAGGCGATCGACATTCGATAAGCATTAAGTCCGAGGCCGGCCATCAAGGCGACATCCTCTGGCCAACGGTGATAGTGATCGCACGCTAGGTCGGCCCGGTTGCGCATCCGGCCCTGATCCGAGAACGTGTCCCAGATCGATTGGCCTTTGCCGTCGGTTCGGCCTCCTTCGATTTGAAACGCCGAGGTCCCGGCGCCCCAAACAAATCCTGGTGGAAAGCCCATCGGCCTGATCTTATTGGTGGAACCGGCGCGCTTTGCTCAGAATCTCAGAGCCTGACCTGTCCCGGCACTAGCTCGCAGCCGGCATCGCCCAGCAGGCGTGGGGTGGGAAGCACACGGTCACCGTGTCGCCAACCTTGGGAAGCTCCAGCAGGCGCTCGTTGAATAGGTCGGCAGTGACCATGCCGGACTCTGTGTCGACTCTCACCCTGACAATCGCGCCCAGGAAGTTGACCGATTCGACGATCCCTTTCACCTGGTTCTCCTCATGATCACCGATTTCCAGCTCCTCCGGTCGCACCATGAGCGTCACCGGCTGCCCGGGACCGGCTTCGATCCCACTGGTGGTGCGAAGGGTGGCCGATCCCACCGTCACGGTTCCAGACGCGGGATCCATCACCTGCCCTTGGAGGTAGTTGATCTGGCCGACAAACGCGGCGACGAAGGGGGTCCCCGGATAGTTGTAGACCTCAAATGGCGGGCCTACCTGCTCCATCCGGCCCTTGCTCATCACCACGATCCGATCCGAGAGCGCCAACGCCTCTTCCTGATCGTGAGTGACGTAGATAGTGGTGATGTTCAGCTGGCGCTGGATTCGTCGAATCTCGGTTCGCAACTCGTCCCGGATCTTCGCGTCCAGCGCCGATAGGGGCTCGTCCAGCAGCAAGAGCTGAGGGCGAATGGCGAGGGCTCGAGCCAGGGCCACCCTCTGCTGCTGGCCACCGGAGAGCTCGAACGGATAGGCCTTGCCTTTGTCGGGAAGATGGATCAGGTCAAGCAGTTCTGTCACCCGAGCCTCACGTGCGGCTGAGTTCTCCTTCCGCACAGTCAGGCCGAAGCCGATGTTGTCGGCCACGGTCATGTTGGGAAACAGAGCGTAAGACTGGAACACCATTCCTATGTTGCGCTGGTTGGGCTTGGCATAAGTGACGTCCTGCCCGGCTAGCCGGATAGTGCCCGAACTCGGCTGCTCGAAGCCCGCCACCATCCGCAAGGTCGTGGTCTTCCCGCACCCCGACGGGCCGAGGAACGAAACGAACTCTCCGGGATCCACATCCAGGTTGAACGTGTCGACGGCGACGACTCCTTCGAACTCCTTGCGCACGCCTTCGAGGCTGAGAAACCCGCCGCTCATTGCCGGCTCCTCGGTCTTGTGATCAGAGCAATCATTCCCAGCGCCGACCAAGTCAAAGCGAAGGCCACTATGGCCATCGCCGACGGCTCATAAACCTTGCTCCGGGTCAGCTCGGCCATGTAGGGGCCAAATGTGCGCTGGGCGAGGAATAGGGCGACCGTCAACTCGCCGATGACGATCGCGAAGGTCAGGAGCGCTCCAGACAGGAGCGCCACCCGCAGGTTGGGAAAGATCACTCTCCGCAGGATGGTGATCCAACTGGCTCCGAGGCTCTGGGCCGCCTCGGTGAGGGAACGCACGTCCATGGCCCTCAGACCGTTGTCCACCGAGCGGTACATGTATGGAAAGGACAGGGCCGCATAGGCACAGATGAGGACAACTCTTGACTTTCCGTAGGTGGAGGTCAGCAGGAGCGGGGGGCGGCTGTAGAGGCGGATGAGGCCGAAGACCAGGATCACCGGCGGGATCACGAACGGAAGCAAGGTGATGAATTCCACGACTGGCCTGAGCCTTGGCACTCGCAGAGTCACCCAGTATGCGGTGGGGACGATGATCGCCAGGCTGAGGGCGATCGCGGCAACAGCGTTGACCAGCGATTGCGTGAACGCCGGAAAGAAGTTCGAGTCATCGAAGAGACGGCGATAAGCCTCGAAGCCGAGCTTGTCCTTCTCTGCTCGCAACGACCAGTACCCCGTGGCTACGAGCGGAAGTAGAAAGTAAGCGGCGCCCAACGCGATGAACAGCCAGGCCCAGAACCGATTTCGCTTGACCGGTTGCCCTGCCGCCGGGGTTTCGGTGGCGACGGACGACGGGGTGGTCGAGATAGTCAACGCAGCCACTTCTCCGATCGCCGCTGCAACAGGCTGTATACGCCGATCGAGGCGGCCATGATCAAGACCATTCCCATCGCCACCGCATAGCCCAGTCCTGGATTGTTGAGGACGTCCCCTGAGATTTGCTGGCCGATGAGGAGGGTGGCGAGCGGCAGGAGCCCGCCGGTGAGTGCGTAGGCGGTGGCATGGGCTCCAAAGGCGTTACCAAACAGAAGAATCATCGTTCCGAGAATCGACGGCAACAGGACCGGCAGGGCCACATGCCTCCAGTACTGCCGCGGCGTTGCGCCGAGGTTCTCTGCTGCCTCTCGCCAGTCCTTCTTCAACCCATCTAGCGCTGGCAAGATGACTAGCACCATCAGGGGGATCTGGAAATACAGATAGACCAGGGTCAGGCCCCAGAATGAGTAGAGGCTGAAGCCGGCGCCATAGAGGTCGACCCCGATGAGTTCGAAGGCTGCCGTGACGAACCCGATCCGGCCAAGCGTAAAGATGAATGCGGCGGCGAGGGGAACTCCCGCGAAGTTGGAAGCCACGCCCGAGAAAGTCGAGAGTGCCGAGCGCAGCCGTCGGCCTAGCCCACCGATCGAAACCGCCCACGCGAGGAGGAATCCGAAGATTCCACCGATCAACGCGGTGGTGAGACTGAGCCTGATCGACAATCCGTAAGAACGCATCACCGCGTCACTGGTGAGGTGGCGGTAATTGTCGATCGTGAGAGAGCCATCGGCGCTCTCCAGGCTTCTGTACCCGAGAATCACCGTCGGTGCTATCAGAAACAGGCCTGAGAAGACGAAGAAAGGCAGAACGCCTAGCCAGGTGCCATAACGGCGCCGTGGGGGGCGCTTCTGGGCGCCCCCCACGGTCATGCTCTCGAAGTTCGGGTCAGCCTTCGCTAGGGACAACCGAAACCCCTACGACATCGTCCCACCCACCGACGATGACCTCCTTGGCGGCATTGATCTCATCGATCGTTGGGAAGAAAGCTCCCTCGGTCGATGGAAGCTGCTCAGCCACCTCCGCCGGAATGGTGCCCGCCTCGGTCATTGCATTGAACCTGATCGGGTGGCAAAAACCCGAGGCCCAGCCGAGCTGACCTTCGTCCGAGTACAGGTACTCCATCCACAACTTGGCCGCATTCGGATGTGGTGCATAGGCACTGATCGCCTGGACATAGACACCGGCCAAACGGCCCGCCGAAGGCACGATCGTCTCCAGATCGGGGTTGCCAGCCAAGGAGACGTCGTTGGCGATCGAGTTGTAGGACCAGTCGATCAGGATCGGGGTCTCGCCGATCCCGACCGTTCGGGAGTCGCCGTCGATCGGTACGAAGTTGCCCGCATCGTTGAGCTGCTTGAAGAAGTCCAACCCTGCCTGGGCGGCCTCTACACCGGTTGCTCCGGTGGCGAGGCCTGCGGCCCAAACCGAGAGGATGGCCGCATTGGAGGTCAGCGGATCGCCCGACAGCGCGATCTGTCCGTTGTACTCGGGGTTGAGCAGGTCGGCATATTCCGCCGGCGGGTTGGCCACTTCGGATGTGTTGACCGAGAACGACAGGACTCCGTAGTAGTCGCCGTACCAGTAACCGTCAGGGTCCTTGGCTCCGTCAGGGATGTCGTCCCAGGTAGCCACCTTGTAAGGCGCAAGCAAGCCCTGTTCCAGGGCCTGGGGCCCGAAAGCCAGTCCGACATCGATCACATCGGGCGCCTGAGGCCCGGGATTGCCTTGGTTTGCGACAATCGCTTCCAGCTCCTCGGCCGAGCCGGCCCCGCGATCGAGTCCGTTCTCCTCGAGGCCGTACTTGGCCTTGAAGCCGTCGATCACGGCGCCATAGCCGCACCAGTCGAGCGGAAGGGCGATCGTCGTCAACGTTCCTTCAGCCTGGGCTGCCGCGATCAGCTCCTCCATGCCACCGGCCGCGGCAGCGGTGGTCGTCGCGCCGGCAGCAGTCGTGGTGGCGGCAGCGGTCGTAGTTGTCGCTGCGTCGCCGCCACACGCTGCAATCAGCAGCGCCAGGACGGCCAGCAGAGTCAGTGTTCGTTTCAATTGGGTGCCTCCTTTAAGAGCACTCGTGCAGATGGCAAGTTAACGCTCCCGCCGTATCCATGCGGTTTCCCCCGGGTTCCTGAGGTCGTCCGGACGGTGCGCTGTTGCCACTCCGGTCCGGGCGTGGCCCGGACGGCCCTACGAAAGGTCAGCCTCCGGGATCCACTCCGACGACCGCTTCCCAATTGGCCGTGATCAGGTCCTTGGCGGCA
>JANMST010000489.1:0-5707 GCA_031389635.1 Acidimicrobiia bacterium
GGCAACCGGAAGGATCGACCTCATCCACTGCAATGACTCGCGGGATACTTTCGATTCGCGCAGGGATCGGCACGCCAACCTCGGACACGGCCTGATCCCCCTCGGTCTGCTGGCGACGGTCGTTGAGCAGGCGGGCGCGCCGGTCGTGGTGGAGACTCCCGGCGGCGTCGACGAACACATGGCGGACATGGCCTTCGTCCGCGAGCACGCCGCCAAGGCCGGGATAACCTGAGTCGTGCGTCGCCTGTCGATAGTCATGGTCCTGGTCCTCACCGCTCTGGTCCTTGGCGCTTGCGCCTTCAACCAGTTCGGTCCCTGGCGTGACGAGAGCGGGCAACCCCTCGAGGGCAGCCAGGTCCTCCAGTACCAGGGTTTCGAGGAGTGCGGTCACGAGGACGTTGTCTTCCTCTCTTTCTTTGGACGGATGTATGCCCAGGACGACGATGAGGTGCTCGGTCAGCTCACCAGCGAAAGCGGTGAGGTACTCACGTTCGCCATCCTCGAGGAGATCCCCTACGGTGTCGTCGCCCGCGGCCTGACACTCGGCGACCGGGAGATCTACTTCGAGGACGCCACCCTCGACGACTACCTGTACATCCATCGAAATGACGAGGCCCGCACCGAACGCTGGCCCCGGGCCGAGATCGACTGCGATCGTCGGGGAGGCTTCGAAACGGACTCTGACACCGGCTGACTCTGACACAGGCGACGGCTCGGGGTAGAATTTCATCGAGCACGGGCGACCTTCGATAAACGGGCGGCCGAGGCTTGAAAAGCCCCAATATCCACCGCTTGAGTTCCCCCTACCGAACGGAGGGGAGAGAGGAGCGACACGATGTCCTCGAGTGCTGCGCAACCTGAGATGCGCCCCAAGGTCACCACCCCTCAGATCCGCGACCGCAAAGGCGGTCCCAAACTGACGATGGTCACCGCCTATGACTACCCATCGGCCCGCATCGCCGACGAGGCCGGGGTCGACATCATCCTCGTGGGCGATTCCGTCGCCAACGTCGTCCATGGTCATGAGACCACCCTCGACATCAATCTCGACACGATGGTCCTTCACACTGCCGCGGTGGCACGAGCCAAACCCAGAGCAATGGTTATCGGGGATCTCCCGTGGCTGAGCTATCACGTGTCGGCAGAGGACACCATCCGCAACGCCGGCCGCCTGGTCCGAGAGGGTGGAGCCGAGGCGGTCAAACTCGAAGGCGGCCGCAAGCGAATCCCGATGGTGTCGGCACTGGTCGACACCGAGATCCCGGTGATGGGTCACATCGGGCTAACCCCACAGTCGGTCCATGCCATGGGGGGTTACCGGGTGCAGGGAAAGATGGTCGAGGAGGCGCGCGACCTGATCACCGATGCCCACGCCTTGGAAGAGGCAGGGGTCTTTGCCGTCGTGCTGGAGGGAGTGCCGGATCTCGTGGCCGACATCATCACAAAGGAGTTGTCCATCCCAACAATCGGCATCGGTGCCGGAGCGGGGACCGATGGACAGGTTCTGGTCTTTCACGACGTGCTCGGACTCACCTACGGTCGCCAGCCGCGGTTCGTACGCCGCTTCGCCGACCTCCATGCTGAAGCCGTGAAGGGGATCTCCGCATTTCGGGCCGCAGTCGAGTCTGGAGAGTTCCCCAACGAGTCCGAGACGTATCACATCGACGGCGAGGTGGCCGACGTCCTCCTCAAGGAGTCCCGATCCGAATAGACGCTGTGGCTCTGCTGCTGATAGTGGCCTGCTCGACCACCGGGCAGGCCACTGACGTTTCGTCCACTGCCGCGGCGACCACTGCCGCGGCGACCACGACTTCCACCACGACGTCGATCGCTACCACCACCGTTGCCAGTTCCACAACGGTGGCATCGACGACCACGACCGGGTCGACGACCACGGCGGTGGATCTCGACATGGGCGACCTGGTCGGATGGGACACGGCCTCGATCACCGTCGGCGGTCAAGGATTGCTGGTCGCCCTGGCCGACGATCCCGGCGAGCGGGCTCAGGGTTTGATGGGGGTCGAGCAGATGGGTGATCTGGACGGGATGTTGTTCGTGTTCTCCCAGGAGGTCCTCGGCGGTTTCTGGATGAAGGGGACGCTCATTCCCCTCGACATCGCCTTCTTCGACAACGATCGAACATTCGTCGACATGTTGAGCATGGTCCCGTGCACCGCCGACCCCTGTCCCTCATACGTTCCCGAGGCCCCATACGCCTGGGCGCTGGAAATCCCCACCGGCACGCTGGCCCCCCTGCCAGTCGGAACGGTCCTGTCGGTAGAAGGGTGAAGACGAGTTCGAGTTCGAGGCTCCGGGGACCCGAGGTTGTGAAGAGCAGCGAAGGGAGGAGCGGTTTCTTTGCCGATCACTTGGGCTCGGGCGGGCTTCTTTGGCGTGTGAACGTCGGTCTGTAGCTTCATTGGCGCGTGAGCGTCGCCGGCGAAGGTGTGGCGCCAAAGAAGGTTTGGAGCGACGCCCACACACCAAAGAAGCGAACCCGCCGGGGCGGCAGCCCTCCTTCGGCGAAAACAACCGTCGCACCCGATACTTGTAGACGCACCCGGCTGACGCTCGAACCTCGAACCGTCGCCACAATCACCCTCACATTGCGGCCCACAGCCCCCTTTCGAGGGTTCGCTGGCCGCCAACACCCTGCTCCGTCAACTCGCTTCACGCGGGACCGGGGCCTTTCGCCGGTCATATCGACTCGGTGGTTGTCCATAGGAGGAAAATCATGCGCACCTACGAGGTGATGACTATTCATCGCCCCGAGTTAGACGAGAACGACTTCCATAGCCGTGTTGACGGCGTGGCGAGTTTCCTCACAGACCGGGGCGCCACCGTGACCGGCAAGGACATCTGGGGCAAGCGGCGCTTTGCGTACGAGATCAACCACATGAACGAGGGGTACTACTCCGTCGTCACGTTTTCGGCCTCGCCGGAGGCCATCGCCGAGCTTGATCGCATGCTGTCCCTGACCGACGAGGTGATTCGTCACAAGATCGTTCGGCCTGGCGAGTGATTTCCGCTCGAGACAGGTCCATTGAAATGTCACACGCAAACCCCATAGTGGACCCTGAACAGAGCGGATCGTTTCGGAGGGCGGGAAGGAGAATTGATGTCAACCAATAGCGTCGTACTCGTGGGAAACCTGGTGGAGGACCCCGAACTTCGGTTCACCCCGTCGGGGGTCCCGATGGCCAAGCTCCGCTTTGCCGTCAACCGCCGCTGGCGAGACCAGGGTGGTGACTGGCAGGAAGAGACCAGCTACTTCGGCGGCACCCTCTGGCGCGACCACGCCGAGAACGCAGCCGAAAGCCTCCACAAAGGGGCCAGAGTCATCGTCGTCGGTCGGCTCGAACAGCGGTCCTGGGAGACCCAGGAAGGCGAGAAGCGTTCGGTCGTCGAAGTGTCTATCGAGGAGATCGGTCCCAGCCTGCGTTGGGCCACGGCCAGCGTGAACAAGACCGCCAAGACCGGGGGCGGTGACTTCGCCCCGAGCTCGGTCCCGCCGGGTCCGGTTGCCCGGGAGGACTACGGCCCCGACGAAGCCCCGTTTTGATCCGCCTTCCCACCAACTAGGAGCTGATGAACCATGGCTCGTGCCACCAACCTCGATCGCAAACAAAAGAAACGCCGCCCCGAATCCCAATTCCGGAGAATGAAGAAGCGCGTCTGCTACTTCTGCCAGGAACGGGTGGAATTCGTGGACTGGAAAGACGTGGCTCTCCTTCGCAAGTACATGTCCGACCGGGCCAAGATCCGGTCGCGCCGGGTGACCGGCAACTGCCCCCGTCATCAACGCGAAGTGGCGGTCGCGATCAAGAACGCTCGAGAGATGGCTCTGCTCGGATACATGGGGCGGTCATGAAGGTTGTCCTCACCGCCGACGTCGCCGATCTTGGCGAGCGTGGGTCGATCGTCGATGTATCCGATGGCTATGCCCGCAACTACCTGCTGCCTCGCAAGCTTGCCGCCAAGGCCACGGCCGGCAACGTCGAGGCTGCCGAGAAGGCGACTGCAAGCCGGGTGGCTGTCGAGCGCAAGGCTCGTGACGATGCCCAGAAACTGGCCACGGGTCTGGCCGGAACCCGCGTGGTACTTGCCGCACAGGCCGGCGACGAGGGCCGCTTGTACGGCTCGGTGACGGTCAGCGATGTGGTCGAGGGCATCCGCAAGTTCACCGGGATCGAGATCGAGCGCAAGCACGTCGACCTCCCGGAGCCGATCAAGGAAATCGGACTCCATCAGGTCCAGATCCGCCTCCATCCCGACGTCGAGTTTCCGGTGACGATCGACGTCATCCCCGCCTAGTAACCGCGACCCAGGGTTGTTTCCGTCGTTGGACGACGAAAACAACCCACAGACGTCAAATGGCATGACCGCGAAAACCCACTTGAAGGTGGGTTTTCCCGTTCCAGGGTTCGGGCTCTAAGTTGGTAGCACTTCCCCCTGGTCTGTCGGCGTGGCAGACGCGCCTCAGAAAAACGCGCCTCGAACAGAAGTCGCACGAAAGTGTCACACCCGACCCCCAGGATGAGGAACCAATGACCTCAACGCTCGACCGCCCTACTGATCGTTCGACCTATCGCGTGCCTCCTCACTCCCGGGAGGCCGAGGAGTCGGTGCTGGGGGCGGTACTCCTCTCGGACGTGGCCGCCAATGAGGTGATGGACAAGCTGATACCGGAGGACTTTTACGTCCCTGCCCATCAGAGCATCTTCGAAGCCATCCTCACCCTCTACAACACCAACCAACCCCTCGATGCGGTAACCGTGTCGGAGGAACTACGCCGCCGCTCCGCCCTCGACAAGATTGGCGGCATCGGTTACCTCACCAGGTTGCTGGATGTCGTTCCGACCGCTTCGAACATCGAGTATTACGCGAACATCGTCGAAGAGCACGGCCTGCGGCGATCCTTGATCAAGGCGGGCGGGGCCGTTACCGACCTTGCCTTCCGTACCGAGGATGAGATCGCCGGGGTCATCGACCGCGCCGAGCAACAAGTGTTGGGAGTGGCCGAGAAACGGGCCAGTCAGGACATGCTCGAGGTCGGGCCGCTGTTTCAGGAAGTCATCGAGCACATCGAGACCCTCGAAGCCAACGGCTCCGATATCACAGGCTTGGCCACCGGCTTCCGCGACCTCGACAAGATGCTCGCCGGCCTCCAACCGGCCAACCTCGTCGTGATCGCCGCCAGGCCGTCCATGGGCAAGTCGGCCCTAACGCTCAACATCGCCACCAACGCTGCGGTCCTCGGCAAGGTGATCGCCTTGTTCAGTTTGGAAATGGCCAAGGAAGAGGTCGTGCAGCGCATCCTCTGCTCGGTGGGCCGGGTCGACTCCGGCAAGCTTCGCTCCGGCCAACTCGGTGCTCAGAACTGGGATCGGGTGGTCGCGGCCGCCGGTCGGATGTACAAGGCGCCGATCTTCATCGACGACTCGTCGGTCGTCACCGTCACCGACATCCGCGCCAAATGTCGCCGACTGCAGCGAGCGCGTGGTCTCGACCTGGTGGTCGTCGACTACCTCCAACTCATGTCGGGTTCCACCAGAGAGAACCGTCAGCAGGAGATCGCCGAGATCAGCCGCGGGCTCAAGAATCTGGCCAGTGAGCTCAGGGTGCCGATCATTGCGGTATCCCAGCTCAACCGCTCGGTCGAACAGCGCGAAGACCGCCCTCCACAGCGCCCTCGAAGCGGCGCGCC
>JANMST010000023.1:0-10675 GCA_031389635.1 Acidimicrobiia bacterium
CTGCTGCCCGTTGCGCAGGGCCATTGACGCACGAAGTGATTGGCTCCTGGACCTTGGAAACGAGCGGAGCGATCTCCGGGGGGCAGATTGCATAACCGACACGCCACCCGGTCATGGCGTAGGTCTTGGAAAAGCTGTTGACGGTGATAACCCGAGAGTCTTTGTCGAACCGTGCTACCGGAGTCGCTTCCTCGTCGAAGGTGAGCTGGTCATAGACCTCGTCAGAGAGAACCCAAAGGTCGTATCGGCGGGCGAGTTCCATAATCTCGGCCAAGACCTCCGGCGGAATCACCGTTCCGGTGGGGTTTGAGGGAGAGTTGACGATCAGCAGCTTGCTGGTATCGGTTATGTGGCGCTCCAACACTTCAGGGCGAGGGATGAGTCCGTCATCAACCGAGAGGGGATAGGCCCGCACCTCGAGTCCCAGCACCGAGAGCATCATTCGGTAGTTGGGCCATGCCGGGTCTGAGAGCAATACGGAGTCGCCAGGATCGGTTAGAGCCTTGAGGGCGGTGAACAAGGCCGCGACACCGCCAGGCGTGACCACCACTTGTTCGGGATCGACCGTAAGACGGCAGCGGCGGCTCACATCGTCTGCGATGGCGCGCCGCAACTCGGGAATGCCGGAGTTGGGTGTGTACTTCGTGAACCCCTCGTTCAGGGCATCGATTGCTGCCTGGGATATGTGCCCAGGAGTGGGATAGCTCGGCTCACCCGCCTCGAGATGGATCGCGTCCGGAATCTGATGGGCAAGGTCGAAGATCTCTCTGATCCCCGACCGCGGCATAGCTGCCACGACTTCCGACGGGTTTCTCACTGACGTCTGAGTGGCCGATCGAGACTGCATCGGAAAAGCCTACCCAGACTCGGTCTCGAGGTATTTCCGTTCGATCTTGGCAAGGGCGGAGTAGACCGGAGGGACCACCTGACCAATCCGCACCTTACCCACCGCCCCCAAGAGGCGAAACGCGTCGGCCTGGCTGAACCGGTAGTAGCGCTCGAGCCGGATTGCTAGATCGTCATAGGCCGCTCTGACTAGGTCCTCGAGATGGCCAGGCCCGGGGGCAACGCTGCCTATGAAGTCGTCGTTGTTGACCTGGGGCAGGTCGGCAAAGCCTACGGTGTCCGCTGTTCGGCGATAAATGGTGAGGGTCACGTCGGCTTGTGTTTCGACTGCAGAGCGATGGATCTCGGCATCACCTTGCACCAGGTGCGCGTCGCCAAGCGACACCAGTCCTCCGTACACATGAACTGGCAGCACTACAACGGAGCCGTTCGTGAGCTCAGGAAGATCGACGTTGCCAAGGATGTCCGGTCTCTGACCGAAAGACGGGATTGGATCCCCTGCCGGCGCCACCCCCAGGGTGCCGACGAAGGGGAGGTACGGGACCCTGACCGGCCCACGGACGGTAGGTAGGACTACGTGGTCGCCCTGACGGTGACAGATGGTTGTCTCCGGTTCGAGATCGGGATGAAGGGTTGGGGTGGTGGTCATGTGGCCGAACCCCCGCACCGGAGCACCCTCCACATGATGCAACTCGATCTCCAGAAAGTCACCAGGCGAGGCGCCGACGATGGCGATCGGACCAGTCACCGGGTTGGCACCTCCGAGACGCTCGAACACCTCGTCCAGGTTTCGATAAACGGTTTCGGTCGAGGTTATGGAACCGCCATGGGCGTCTTGCGTTTCGACAATGACAGTCTCACCCGATGCCAGCTCGGCGATGGGTTCTATGGTCGGATCGAAGAAGAAGCGGGTCTGTTCTCGGGTCAGTCGGCGGATCGCGTCACCTCCTCCACGAATCTGCGCATCCCATTTGCCAGCACTCCTACATCTCCGGTGGCAATGAACCGGGCCCCGCGCTCCCGAAACGCCAGCGCCATTTCGGCGCTTCCCACGGGCACCCCAAGGGCTTTGCCGTGGCGAACGCACGCAGAACCGACTTCCGCTAGCGCGGCTAGCAAAGCGGGCGCCTCCATCTCGCCGGGCACGCCCAGCCTCACCGATAGGTCGGACAGGCCCACAAAGATGCAGTCCACTCCCTCGACGGCGGCAATCTCGTCGGCTTTGCTCACGCCCTCGACGCTCTCGATCTGAACAATGACGAGGGTGGATTGGTTGGCGGCGTCGATGTATTCGGTAAGGGACATCTTCATCCCATAGCCCGAGTTGCGATTGGTTGCCGTGCCACGCGTGCCGCTTGGCCCGTACCTGGTGCCAGCCACGACGTCACTTGTTACCCGCCCGTCCTCCACTTGGGGAATCATCACTCCGTCGGCCCCGGCATCCAGAGCTTTTGTTATCCGCTCCCGGCCCCAGGTCGGCAGCCGCACGATCGACGTAGTTCCCGCGGCTTCGGCCGCGAGGATCATGGCCGCGGTCCTCTCCCAGTCAACGGGTGTGTGCTCGTTGTCGATGATCAGAAACTGGCATCCGGCGTGAGCGCAGATCTCAACTGCCTCGATCGACGGTATCCGGACGAATGCGCCGACGACGGTCTCACCGGCCGCCAGGGCAGCTTTGACTGGGTTGCCATCTCGAGGGTCGCGCCAGGCCATCGCCTTAACCCGAGAGCCGCTGAGGGAAATGGCACGCGACAAGGTGACCCGGTTCCTTGTCCTCGAGCGGCGGCTCGGTGGTCCGGCATACCTCCTGGTCACGACCAACCGGGCACCGGGGGTGGAATCGGCAACCGGTTGGCGGGTTGAGCGGGCTGGGAACCTCACCCTCGAGCAAGAGCCGCCTCCGGGAGCGCTGGGTCGGAGGGTCCGGGACCGGCGCCGCCGACAGAAGAGCGTGGGTGTAAGGGTGGAGAGGTTCTCGGAAGAGGGTATCCGACGCAGTCATCTCGACAATCTTCCCGAGGTACATCACCGCGATTCGATCACTGATGTGTCGTACCACCGCCAGGTCGTGGGCTATGAAGAGATAGGTGAGACCGAGTCTGGCCTGGAGCTCGTTGAGCAAGTTGAGGACCTGTGCCTGGATCGATACATCGAGCGCGGAAACCGGTTCGTCGGCCACGATGAAGCCGGGGTTGAGTGCAAGAGCGCGAGCAACGCCGATGCGTTGACGCTGACCTCCCGAGAATTCGTGGGGGAACCTGTCGGCGTATTTCGGATTGAGGCCGACCAATTGGAGCAACGATTTTACCCGGTCTCGGCGGGCGCTTTCGGCCATAGGTGTATGAACCACCAGCTGCTCTTCGATGATGGCACCCACCCGCATTCGAGGGTTGAGCGAAGCGAAAGGATCCTGGAAAACGATCTGCATCTCTCGTCGTAGCGACCGCAGCTGCGATCGGTCGGCAGCCAACACATCGATCATCTCTGCGTCTCCGTTGTCCAGTTGGCGCCGGAGGAAGACCTGGCCCGAGGTCGGCTCGATTAGGCGCAGCACGCATCGGGCCGTGGTCGACTTGCCGCAGCCTGATTCCCCCACCAAGCCGAGGGTGGTTCCCCGGGGGATGTCGAAGGAAACCCCAGCCACGGCAGAGACCTCGGATTGTCGGCGAGACATCAGGCCCGACCGGAGATAGAAAGTCTTGACCAGATTACGAACAGAGACCGCGAAGTCCGATGTCGCAGCCGTGTGGTCGGTCTGTTGCACGGCGCAGGATGGTAGATGTCAAGCGTCGGGAGCCAGCCGAGTTCACCACGATATAGTTTCGGCACACCGGCTGGGAGCAAATCGCTCCTGGCGCCAACCGAAACAGGAGTCTCAGATGGCCGAAGAGTTCCGTGGCAAGCTAGGGGCATTGGACAAAGAGGAAATGGACCAGTTCCTTGCGGGAAACGCGCTTGCGCGGTTGGCTTGCCTCAAGCCCGACGGATCTCCGTACGTCATCCCTGTTTGGTACCAATGGGACGGGTCATCCTTTTGGTTCGTGGGACGCCAGCGGTCGGCCTGGTGTAAGTACATCAAGAATGACGGCAGGGTGAGCATCGTGATCGACTCAGACCACAGCGGCTCTGACCTACCGGGAACTGCGGAACAGGGACAGAAGATCGAGATTCCCAAGGTCTTCGTCGAGGGGACGGCCGAGGTGGTGGAGGAGCCCAATATCGGTGGTCAATGGGTCAAGGTCGCAGAAACGATGTCATACCGCTACCTCGGTCCGAACGGTCCCACCTATCTGGTATCGACTCTTCAGCAGCCACGATGGCTGATAAAGCTCGCGCCGAACAAGATCAAAACGTGGCAAGGGGTGGGATGGTCTCCGAAGTACTGGGTTCTGGGTACGGGTGGAAAGACTTACACCGAGGTCCACGCCTAACGAACCCTCTCGACCTCTTCCGCCTCGACGGCCGAGTCGCAATCGTGACCGGTGGTTCCCGCGGTCTCGGCGCCGCCATTGGTGAGGCGCTGTCGTGGGCGGGGGCGGATGTGGTCCTAACTGGCCGCACTCCCGATATGCTCGAGGCCCGGGCTACCGCCATTGCCGACTTGACCGGGGGGACAGTCGTCGGCCTGCTTGGTGACGTGTCCGATCCCGACCAGGTCGAGCACGTTGTCGCCCAGGTGATTGATCGCTGGGGCCGGATTGACATCCTGGTCAACAACGCCGGGATCAACGTCCGCGGGGCGATCGCAGAGATTGAGCCTAAGGACTTCGACTACTCACTGGCCGTGAATGTCACCGGTCCTTGGCTGATGTGCCGCGCCGTAGAGCCGACCATGCGGCGGGCGGGACGGGGCCGCGTTGTGAACATGGCCTCGACCTTCGGGGTGGTAGGGGCTGCCAACCGCAGCGCCTATGCCTCTTCGAAAGGCGCTCTCGTCAATATGACGAGAGCTTTGGCTCTCGAGTGGGCGGCGATCGGGGTGACTGTCAACGCCATTGCTCCCGGGCCTTTTCTGACGGACATGAACATCCCATTCAGGGACACCGACCACGCCAAGCGGGTGATCGCCAACGAGGTAGCAATGCAACGTTGGGGCGAGATCCATGAGATAGCGGGGGCGGCCCTGTATCTGGCTTCGGACGCGTCGAGCTATGTCACCGGCACGGTCCTCATGGTCGATGGGGGCTGGACCGCGCATTGATCCTTTGGTACGAGCGCCGATCTGGCCCCGGCGGGCCCAGCTAAGCGCGACCGCGGCCGTGGCGATCGAGCCACGCCAAGGTGAACTCGTTCCATTCATCGACCATTTCGTGAAAGGCTATGTGACTCGATCCGGGACCACGAAAAACGTGCATTGTCGAGCCTGGGATTCTTGCCTGAACGGCTAGCCCATACCTGGTCGGCACCTGCCAATCCATCTCGCCGGAGGTTATGACGGTGGGCACCTCGATGCTCCTCAGCCGGTCAAGGGAGTCGTGGGTCTTGTCAGCGTGGAAATGACCCAGCATCCCATGCTTCGATGGAGGGTAGGGGTTCTCGAGAATGAAGGCCCGCTCGAAGGCTTCTACCTCGTCTGATCGCTCGTTGATGAACCGCGGGCTCGCCACCCACAGAAGGGCGGTGCGGATGTACATGGTCGTATCGTCGTGGGTGACCATGAACTCCATGGAATCGATCATCCGATTGAACCAATTGTCAGAGCGGCCCCACGTGCAGTGGAATTGGAGGGTCGCAACCAGCGCGGAGTGATTGATGGCCAACTCCTGAGCGGTGGCGCTGCCCAGGGAAAGTCCTGAAACATGAGCCCTCTCGATACCCAGGTGTCGCAGTAGGGCGGCGGCATCTTCGGCCAGAACTCGCATCGAGTAGGAACCGATATCGGGTGGATGACTCGATTGTCCGGTTCCCCGTGCATCGTATGTAATCACGGTGTACTTTTCGCGGTAAGCGGCCACCTGCGCCGTCCACGTCGTGTGATCGGAGGCGGTCCCCATGATGAGGAGCAACGGTTCACCGTTTCCCGCGACCTCGTAGTAGAGGTCGATGCCGGTCGGCAATGTGGTCATGGGCATTGTCGAGTGCGCCTCCCTATCCCGAAAAGGGCCGCTGGTTGGTGACTAACCACGGGGTTTCCTGTGGCCACGAACGCGAGCCAAAGGGTGACCCCGTTACAGGATGCCATGACGGGCGAAGACGACCCCGATCTCCTCGCCGTGGAGGAGCTCGTCCCGCACGGTGGACTCCTGGGCGTCCTTGGCCAGGGCGAGGGTCACGACTTGCTCGACGATCTGGCGTGGAATCACTATCACGCCCATGATGTCGCCTACCACCCAATCGCCGGGTCGAACAGTCGCGTTCCCGCACCGCAATTCGGCGCCATGCTCGACCACCTCTTGTCGCCCGGCCGAGTCAAGGGGCGAGAAACCTGCTGCGAACACCGGGAAGCCGATCTGCAGGATCTGTTCAACATCGCGGGTCGCCCCATCCATCACCGCGCCTACCGCGCCTCTGGCAATGGCGGCGATGCTCAGGAGCTCGCCCCACATAGCCGACACTTGGTCACCGCATTGCAGGACGATCACGTCTCCATCTCCTAGGTCTTCGTATGCGACCAGCAGGTGTTGATAGGGCTTTTCGGGAGCCTTGTCGACGGCCTCGCAACGCATGGTGAAGGCGGCGCCGACCAGCTTTTGGCTGGGTTCCATCGGTCGGATGTGCATGCCAAAGGATGAGTCGCGGAACCCGAGAGAGTCCATCACGTCACACAGGAGTGCCGTATGCAACCCGGTGAGTTGAGCGCGCAGCTGCTCGTCGTTCATCCGGCCGGTTCCGGGGGCCGGGCACCGGTCGCCAGCATGATCTTGACCTCCTCGCGCTGGCCATTGGCGAGGTCCTCGAAAGCAGCCGCAACACCATTGAAGCCCTCGACGTTTCCGAGCAACGGGCTCAGATCAAGACGACGGGTGGCCAGGTGCTCAACTGTTTGGCGAAAACCCGCGTCCGTGTAACAAAAGGTTCCGACAATGTTGCGCTCGGGCACCACGACGTCGAACAATGGTATTGAGACCTCCGGGCGGCCGAGCCCCACAAAGCACGCGGTTCCGCCCTTGACCACAGATCGGATCGCCAGCGACGCAGTCGATGTCACACCGACGGCGTCGAAGGCCCGGTCCACCGGTAAGAGATCCGCAACCTCATCAGGCGCAACCGCGTCGAACCCGGCCCCCGTTGCAAGCCTCCTCCGGGACTTGATTCCCTCAGACAGCGTGATCAAACCGGCCCCGTTGAGTCGAGCCGCTTGAGCGATGCATTGACCGATCATCCCACCGCCGATGATCAGGATCGAATCTCCGGGCCTGACGCCCGCCCGATTGACCGCTTGCAGCGCTACTGCCATCGGTTCTGCCGCTGCTCCCCATTCCATGCTGAGACCGTCGAGTGCAACAACGCGATCGGCGGGCACCACAACGGCATCAGCGAAGGCACCCTGGTAGTCGGGGGTGACGCCGATTACTCGAAGCCGACTGCAATGGTTGTCGACTTGGTGGCCACATGACCCGTCGCAGGCGACCGCCGGGTTGAAGGTCACGGCCTGACCAATTGCCGATCCTGTAACGCCCTGGCCGACTGCCTCGACCCAACCACTGGCCTCGTGCCCCATCACCATTCCCGGCACCCTTCGTCCCGACTCTCCGGTATAGCCGTGGAGGTCGGAACCACAGATACCGACGTACGCAATGCGCAATCGCACCTCGCCCGGACCGGGCTCGGGCAGCGGTCGTTCTTCAATGTGAAACAGGTGCGGCCCGTCGTAGACGAGCACCCTCATAGAGAATGTCACGCTGCCCTTCTATCGATGTGAATTCACGGCTTGCGACGCCACCAATCTGTCGACACCTCGTTGGCGGCCCTTTCCTCAAGATAATCCACTCGTCGAAGGGTGGTCCCGGCACCTGGAGTCCGATCGGAAGGCCGGGCGCGACGAGGTCGCAGGGTACTGACACGGGTGAGGTTTCGGGGTCCGGCTATCAGTGTTCTTTGGTGTGTCACCATCGGCCCAGAAAGTTCTTGGGCGCTGCAGCGTCGCAGGCGACACGTTGCCGTCAAGGAACGTGCAAACCGACGCCAGACGCCAAAAGAACCCGGCAACGCCCCATTGCCTGGTCGATCAGCCCCCCCGCGAAGGCAGACAGCGCTGAGTGAACCCGACAAGAGTCGGGAAATATCCCGTCGAACCGCCGACCGCTCCTGAAGACTCGGAAAAAGCGGGCCGGCTACTCGCCATGGTGGAGAGGAGAGGACAGGTTGCCAACAGAGTGGATTCGCGGCGGTTCGACGGATTTAGCGAGCTGCCGCCGCCAGTGGACCAGTCAGTCGGACAAGGGACGTCGGTAGGCCTGGGACAGCCGTTGCCAAACGTCTCACTCTTGAGAACCGTAGGGTCCGGCGAGGTCAAAAGGTCTGTCGGGGCGCGGTGGGGGCGCGAGGGGGCCGAGATAATGAGAAATAGTGAGAGAGGATGAGAACGCGAAAGGCGTGGTCAGAGGCCTCGTTGCGAATTCCGCCTGGTCAGTGGAGCGGCCGGTTCTGCTTTCACACGGCAGAGGTCACAGGTTCGATCCCTGTAGCGCCCACCATAGAAATCCCTTACAGGCGCACGTGACTGTGCTGTAGCAGAAGTGATCGAGCTTCAGCGGCTCGAAGACCACCACATCTTTCCGCAGAGCTATTTGAAGAAGCACGGGTTCAACCCGACCGTCGACAAGGTGGCGATCAACAGCATCGCCAACCGGACCCTCATATCCGACTCGACCAACAAGATGATCCAGGATCAAGCCCCGGCCGACTATCTGTTGAACACGAAAGTGTTCTCGGTGCCACCAGAGACCCTCCTGCCCTCGCATTTCATCAACACCGCTGCCCTCACTCATATGGCGAGCGCAGTACGAGGTATCTCGAAGGAGTCCCTCACCACCATCTACGACAGATTCAGAGCCACCCGCGAAGCGGCGATCATCGAACGGATACGGGACGCCTGTGGAGTCAAAGCCGATGAATCGGGCCCCGTAACCGAGGTCGAGGACGAATAGGCGTCCGCGCTGGAAGAGTCGGTTGGCTCGACATTCTGTCCGTCATGACAGCTAGAAACCCCTAAACACACGCAGAGGCGGGGTGATGGTCTCCAAAAGCGAAGGACGTCAGGAAAGGATCGCCCGACCAGGCTTGGGCGGGTCGATTGAACGACTCCTTTCCTCGGCTCTCGTAACACGACCCGGGCGGCAAGAACGCCCATGACTCAGAATCTGACGAGGGAGTTGTTCACATACCTAGCGGAGCTCGCCCGGATGAACGTGAAGCAGGTCAGCCGCATGGATGGGTGGAGGACTACAGAGATCGGCCAGCCCGTGCTCATGCTTGCCGATGTTCCCGTGAACTCTTCTGTCAGAGCGGCAGTCGGTGGCAATAGTCGGAGCGAACCAGGAACGTTTCTTGAAATACGTGTCGACAGGTGAAGGTTTCGAGGTGACGATCAGCACCGGTTCTCGTCGTGATGGGTTTCATCACGTCCGAGATGTTGTCTCGATGCATCGGCGTGCGTGGACAGCCCGGCACCTCACTAGCTATTTGCGGGGGAGATGGCAACAGGACCTGCGAGCGGTTCATGATGAGCACCATCGGCGGATAGCCGATCGCGGCAAGCCTCCAACCCTTCGCCAGTTCGCCTCCATTGCCGAGGCCACCGCCAACCGGTGGTTTGGAGGTGACCTCGACCAGGTGTATGCGGCCATTGGTGAGAAGAGCCTGGTCGACCCCGTTTATGAACGCCTCATGCCGCCCGACGCTCAGTCCTTTGCTCGGGCGGTGTTCGTCCGCCTCGGCGGTAGGCCGTTGAGTCGATTCACAAATGCTTTGGACGTGGAGACTGAGCAGGCAACCAGAGGGCGGGTATACAAAGCTGCCGATGCCGCGCGAGGGGCTCTGCGCACCATTCAACTCAAGGAAGCGATCGGTCGGGACCCGACCCTTGCTGAGTACGGGAGCGGCCGGTGGCGTCGATTTGCCAGCTTGTTCGGTGTCGAAGAAGCCAGTGTTGGTGACGATGTCGCGTGGAGCCGGTTCCTGGCGCTAATTGGGGTGGTCCTGACCGGGTCACACCCCGAGCCGTGAATCGTTGATGGCTCTGCGTCTGCAGCGATTTCCTGGGAACGTGAAGGAAGAGTGACCACAAAGTCCGTGCCGACTAATCAACGAAGACGTCGCGCGGGTCGGAGCGGTTCACTGGCGCCAACTCTTTGATCAAGTCGCAACCGATGACCCTTGACGTCCTCAGGCCAGAGGCTCGGGCTGGCGTCCCTTGGCGCCCTAACAGGCTGGGGCGTACGATTACGGAGGAACGATGGGCAAGCTATTCGACCTGAACATCGAGGAACTCCTCGATCACTGGGAGGTAGAGCATGCCCTCCGGGAGGTTATTGCCAACGCCCTCGACGAGCAGCTCCTGACGGCCAGCGCTGAGCCGGAGATCTTTGAGGACGGAGCTGGGGCTTGGCACATCCGGGACTTCGGCCGCGGCCTTGCGATCGAGCATTTCACTTTGAACGAGAACGTTGAAAAACAAGCGGGGCCCACCGGCATCATTGGCAAGTTTGGCGTCGGCCTCAAGGACGCGTTGGCGACTTTCCACCGTCGCGGGGTGCGGGTCATGATTCGCTCCAAGTGGGGTGTTTACCGCCTTCGCGAAGCCCAGAAGCACGATTTCGATGCCATCACGACCCTCCACGTCGAGCATGAGCCCGGCGATGCGACCATGCCAGGGACCGATTTCGTG
>JANMST010000033.1:0-10582 GCA_031389635.1 Acidimicrobiia bacterium
AAGACCACGGCCCTAACTGGAGTCCTCGATTTTGTCCTCAACTACACCCCCGGGTTCGTGGCGGGCCTGATCCTCGGCCTCGGGGTCGTACCGTCGTTGTTCCTCGGAGGCGTGACCTACATCTCATCCTCCGGTGTAGCCGCCAAGCTTTTGAGCGACCTGGAATGGATGGGAAACAGGGAGGCACCGATGGTCCTCTCGCTGCTGGTCTTCGAGGACCTGGCGATGGCGGTGGTGCTCCCGACCCTGGGGGGTATCGCCCTCGGCGGAGCCCTCAGCGGGATCCTCGTTTCGGTTCCTCTCGCTCTGGTTGTCGTTGCCTTGATCCTGCTGGCAGCCCATCGCCACGGCGAGCGTTTGAGCGAGCTGGCGTTCTCCTCCTCGGACGAAGTGAACCTCCTGACCGTCCTCGGCATCACGCTGGTGGTGTCCGGACTCACCGAACGGTTGCACGTATCGGCTGCAGTTGGCGCGTTTCTGGTCGGAATCAGCCTGTCCGGGCATGCGGCCCACCGGGCGAGGGAACTCCTGACACCGCTACGCGACCTGTTCGCCGGCGTGTTCTTCGTCTTCTTCGGGCTCCAGACCGACCCCGGCGCACTTCCCGGAGTGGCTCTGCCTGTGCTGGCACTTGCGATCGTCACCGGCTTCACCAAACTGTTTCTGGCCAGGTGGGCCGGCCGGCGACAAGGGATCAGTGTCAGAGGTAGCCGGAGAGCGGGGGCGCTGCTCCTTGCCCGAGGTGAGTTTTCGATAGTGATGGCCGGCCTTGGTATTGCGGCGGGAGCTCCTCCCCAATTGGCGGCGGTGGCCGCCGGTTATGTGCTGATAATGGCGACCGCCGGTCCCATTGCAGCCCGTCTCGTCAGGGGCTGACGCGGCGGCCCGGGGCGCGGGGGGAGGTGCCGAGGTGATGGGAGAGGAGCTTCCAGGTCGACTGCTCGGCGAGAGTGCGCTTCATCGCTGTCAACGTCCTCACGAAGGTCGACACTGCCAGCTCGGCCTCCATCGGGTTGGGGCGCATGGAAGTCAGAATCTGTGGGGTTGGCCTCAGGACCAGGACATCACAGGCGGGCCAGACCTCTTTGATGAGGCGGATCTCCTCTTCGAGGGTCCGCCTCCCCACCTTGTCGAAGAGGCGCTCATGGGCCCAAGCCCCGCGGCGATCTTCTTCCGCCGCCATAGGGGCGATGACCAGGACGAGGTCGAGCTCGCGTGGATTGCCGAGAACGAGGTCGGCGTGAGTTCCTGAGACGACACCGCCATCGACGTAATGGCGGCCATCGATTACCCAGGGGCGGAAGAGAACCGGGATGGCGGTCGAGGCGGCGACGGCCTCGGCCATGCCTACCACAGGTGCATCGACGGTCCCGAAGGGGGCCCGGCGTCGACCGGCTACGTCGTAGGCAACAACAACAGTTGGAGCTGCCGGCCAGCTTGCCGCCGCTTCGCCAAGTTCTTCAGCGACCCAGGCTCCGAGGCCCGAGGTGTCGTAGGGGGCCGGAGAACCCAGGAGAAGCGTCAACCCCGGTCGTCTCACTCCCGGCAGGATTCCGTGGCGCAGCCAGGTGCGTACCCGCACCCCCGGCTTGCGGTTGAAGATCCGCTCCTTGATGCGCTGGGCGACCTGATCCCGATCGTCGGTGGGAAGGACCAGAGAGTCGAGGTCCAGTCGATCGTGGCGCACAAGTGCTGCAACGAAGGACCCCGACGAGGTCCCGACTACGACATCGGCCTGGTTCGGATCCCACCCGGTCGCCAATTCGATCGCCATAAGGGCCGCCATTTCATAGGCGGCACCGGTGATTCCACCGCCACCAAGTACTAGACCGACCGCGCTCATGGGTCTGAAGAGCGTAGTGGGGGAGTCGGGCCAGCCAGGTAGGTCGCCACGCCGGTACTGTCGGAGGGGATGCACATCCGTCTTGTTTCTCTGCCTGGAGACCTTGGGGCGGTTGGTGAGCTTCTTGGCCGGGTCGAGGCAGCCGACGGGCATCAACCGATAGGTGAGCACAAGTACCTGATGCTGTTCCAGGGCGACCGCGAACGGGTCGTCGGCCTGGTGGGCGAGGTCGAAGGACGACTCGTTTCGTACGTTGCCCTGACTCCCGGAGCAGAGCCGGGCTGGTGGGGAATGGAGCTTGCGGTCGACCCCGACCAGCGATCTCCCGCGACCTTCCTCAACCTCTTCAACGCCGGGGTTGCCGAGGTGGCCCGGCGAGGAGGAAGGGCGGTCCGAGCCTGGCTCTTTCAGCCGCGTTTGACGGAAGTTGCGATTCGAGCCGGCTTCGAGGCCGAGCGAGAACTGCTGAAGTTGGAACGGCAGCTGACTGGCAGCTTTCACGGAGACCGTTCCGACGCCAGGCTGCCCGGAGCTATCCGTCTGGTCGCTTTCGTGCCCGGGCGGGACGAACCCGCATGGTTGGAACTCAACAATGCGGCGTTCGTCGATCATCCGGAAAACGGGCGGTGGACGCTCGAGGTCCTCGAGAATCGGATGAGCCAGCAGTGGTTTCGCCCCGACGAACTTCTGATGGCCTGGGATGGCACCGGGTTGGCCGCCTTCTGCTGGTTGAAACGCGCCCACGGAGTAGGGGAGATCTACGTCATCGCCGTGGCTCCCCGGGCCCAGGGCATGGGACTTGGCCGGGCCCTCGTGCTTCAGGGACTCTCGGTCATGGAGCGCAAAGGGGATCGAGTGGCGTTCCTGTACGTCGATGCCGGCAACCATCGGGCGCTCGACCTATATCGATCGCTCGGGTTCTACGTCGATCATGTCGATCGGTCGTTTGTGCGGACGCTGTCCTAATCAGCCGAATCGGCGATCGCAGCTGGGGCATCGAGAATCGGAGGAAGCGGTGGGGCTGTAGCACCAAGGGCAGGGGAGATCATCGTCTCCCTCTGTGACGGCCCATTCAGTTCCTCCAACGCTTGCGAATCGCCGCTGACCCCGGGCCATGACGATCAACCCGGACGCGGCAGTCGCTGCAACCAGAGCCTCGAGCAACAGATCCTCCTCGTAGGACCCTCAAGAGGCTAAGTCGAGAGGCTTCCGCAACGTGGTATTTCGCGGTCTTGTCCACCCGCTTGCGGCCGATCGCCGCTTTGGGCGATCGAGGGGGGTGCGCGAGGCACCGCGGCAAATGAATCGTCTGGACCGAGCCGGTTCGTCTCGCAAGTCTCAGGAAGAACCCAGACGCACCGGCGCGCTGTGAGGATGGAATTCGTCGGGAGTTCGCGCACCCCCCTCGCCCTCGCAAAGCCTCGGGCCGTCCACCCGAAAGCGGGGGGACAGGTTGGCCCTATCCAAAGTCAACGGCGTCGGCCATCGATCTGACCAGGGGGGCCAGGTCGTAGAGGCGGCCGCCCCGGGTTTCGGCGGCTTCGAGCATGATCATTGCCGAGTGGTAGGCGATCCAGGAACGGAGGCGTCCTGCCGACACTGCCGCGCCGTAGCCTTCGAGGAAGGCACCCGCAGCCTGGTCACCGAGAAGGTTGGCGAGTTGCCAGCTGGCAAGGCTCACGTCCCACTCCGGCGGTGCCATCGTGGCCCATTCCCAGTCGATCAGCATCACCTGGCCGCCACCTTCGGCGACGAGAAACTGTTCTGGAGTGGGTCGGGTGTGGGAAGGCTTGGAGGTGCTCGCGACCGGGGCTCCCGACGCGGCTGCCTTCTCGAGAAGGCCGGCCGGGATGTTGAGGCGGCGACGGAACCGCTCGAGTCGTTCCAGGGTCGACTGATAGTGCGCTTCGATCTGGAGGTTTCCGATGGCTCCGGCGAGGTTGGTTATCGAGGCCCCGGACTCGTGAACACCGCGGAGCACTCGCCCGGCCGACCTCACGTTGTCGAGGTTGCGGGGGAGCGTGGCGAGGTCCCAGGTCCCGCCGTCGGTCATCTGGATCCAGGCTTGGCCCTCTTCGATCCCGCGACTGATGATTCGAGGGACGCCGCCGACCGAGGCGAGGGCATCGAGGGCGTGACGCTCACGGCGCTCGCGGGCCGGGCTCCCGTACACCTTGGCGACGCGGGTCATGCCAGATTCCTCACGTAACCGGAAGACCTTGTTGCCGCCAGCGCTGATGTTTACCGCGGTGGCGTGGGGACCAATTGTGCGAAGCAGAGCATCAATTTCCATCGCGAGTGGACGCCTCCGAACTGTTTGACCTGGTTTTGAATGGCCGGTTGACCAAAAGATCGGCAGGGAACCTGACCTCGTAAAACCGAATTCGTCGAGCTTGAGCCCTGGGTAGCCTGTCTTTTCCGCAGGCTAGCCGAAGACTGGATCGTGGAACTAGAGCTTGTTTATCCCGATGGAACCGTTTCCCATCATCCGAGCGGGGTGACCGGTGCCAAGGTCGCCGGGTCGATTGGTGCCCGCCTCGCCAAGGCCGCCGTTGCGGTGGCGCTGGACGGCGAATTGCTGGATTTGGACCGTCCCCTGACCAAAAGCGGCAAGTTCGAAGTAATCACCGAGAACAGTGAGAGCGGTCGCCACATCGCCCGGCATTCGGCGGCCCACATCCTCGCCCAGGCGGTCCTCGGCCTCTTTCCGGAGGCCCATTTCGCGATCGGGCCTGCGATCGAGGACGGCTTCTATTACGACTTCGATATCGGGCGGCCCTTCACTCCAGACGATCTCGAAGCCCTGACGGCCCGGATGTCTGAGATCGTCGCCGCCGACCAGCCGTTCGAGCGGGAGTCGATGGGGAGGGGGCAAGCCCTGGCGCTCTTCGCCGACCAGCCTTTCAAGCGCGAGATCATCGAGGGAGTCGATCCCACCGAGGTTCAGGACCATGCCGAGGTAACGGTCTATCGCAATCTGGCTTTCTTCGATCTCTGCCGGGGCCCGCACCTTTCGTCGACCGGACGCTTGAAAGCGTTCAAGCTTTTGCGCACCGCCGGTGCTTACTGGCGTGGCGACGAGAAGCGCGGACAACTGCAGAGGATCTACGGCACGGCCTGGGAGAGTCAGGCCGCCCTCGACGCCTATGTGACCCGGATGGAGGAGGCCGAGCGCCGTGATCATCGCCGACTCGGGCCAGAGCTCGACCTGTTCTCCTTCCCGCGCGACCTCGGTGTGGGGTTGGCGGTGTGGCATCCCAAGGGCGGCATGATGCGAAAGCTCATGGAGGACCATTCGCGGCGGCTTCACGAGCACTTCGGCTTCGACTTCGTGTTCACTCCGCATCTGGCGAGGGAGGTTCTCTGGGAGATCTCCGGCCACCTCGACTACTACTCCGAGAACATGTACCCGGCCATGGAGTTGGAGGAAGGGGATCGTTACCGGGTCAAGCCCATGAACTGCCCGGGCCACATCCTCATCTACAAGAGCCGGGGCCGGTCATATCGAGACCTGCCGCTTCGGTTCTCCGAATTGGGTGGGGTGTACCGCAACGAGCGATCGGGTGTGGTTCACGGCCTCCTGCGGGCCCGCGGCTTCACCCAGGACGACTCCCATACGTTCTGCCGCCCCGACCAGATAGACGATGAGCTCGCCCTTCATCTCGAGTTCGTCCTCACATGGCTACGCGACTTCGGCTTCACGGAGTTCGAAGCCGAGCTCTCGACCCGGCCTGAGAAAGCTGTCGGAGAACTTGCAATGTGGGAGGTCGCTCAAACGGCGCTGAAGAAGTGTCTGGAGGAGGCCGCGGTCCCATTCCGCATCGCCGAAGGCGAAGGTGCCTTCTACGGGCCCAAGATCGACGTCCACGTCAAGGATGCCATCGGTCGCCGCTGGCAGATGTCAACCATCCAGTTCGATTTCAACGAGCCCGAGCGATTCCAACTCGAGTACGCCACCTCGGACAACCTGTCGGCGCAGCCGATGATGATCCACTGCGCCAAGGCGGGTTCGATCGAGCGTTTCGCCGGTGTCCTCACCGAGCACTACGCGGGAGCCTTTCCGCTCTGGCTGGCTCCGGTTCAGGTGACGGTGATCCCGGTAGCCGATCGTCACGACGATTACGGATTGGAAGTCGCGGCGACGTTACAGGCGGTCGGTCTGAGGGTCGAGGTCGATCGAGGTGACGACACCGTCGGTGAGAAGATTCGCCGGGCCTTGTCGTCCAAGCACCCGGTTCTGTGCGTCGTGGGCGACAAGGATGTCGAGGCGCGGACAGTCGGACTTCGCCGCTACGGCCAAGAGCGTGAAACAAGGGGCGTTTCGCTAGACGAAGTCTCTGCCATATTGGCCGAGGAAGCCCGACCTCCCGGATTGACCCGCAACTCCTGATGGATGGGATTGAGATCCCGCGGGACGTCGCCGAAAAGGAACAGGTCCCGGAGGACCTCGACTCGACCAGGGTCGGGCCTTATCGATTTCCCGACCCTCGCCGTCGCCGAACCGCTGGCATTGCCTACTTCGTGCTCGCCTTGTTGGTGGCGCTTGCCGTCCCCAATTCGCTAGGACGATGGGTAGCGGTAGCGTTGGCAGTTGTCCTGGCCGGCTGGCATTGGCTGGCCGCCTGGCCCCGCAAGGTCGAACCGGAGGCGGCCCTGGCGAAGGCCGCAATCGACGCACCCTTCCCGATCGGTCACGCATCGGCGGCCCTGACCTTCCACGGGTGGCGTTCGCGACCACGCTGGCACGTGGTGGTGTACGACTCGGGCGAACCGCCTTCGCAGCGGGCTCTCATCGTGCTGGACTCGGTCACCGGGCAACGCGTAGGGGAGCCTTACGTGGAGGCCATAGAAAAGGTCTGAGGTTCCAAGTTCGGAGTTCGAGGTTCGCGAGCTGATGTGTGAGTCAGGCTCCGGCTCTCGCGGGCTTGCTGAAGATCAGCGAAGGATCGGTGTCTGCGACGGAGCTAACGGTTTGAACCTCAAACCTCAAATCTCTGACCTCAAATCTCTGACCTCTGACCTCAAACCTCTGACCTCTGACCTCTGACCTCTGACCTCAAACCTCGAACCCTCGAACTCGAAGAGTTCGAACTACCTCTGTTCGATCGGCACGAAATCCCTCGCGGTCGGTCCGGTGTAGATCTGTTGTGGCCGGAATATCCTGGTCTTAGGGTCCGAGGACCCTTCCTTCCACTGTGCCAGCCATCCGGGAAGGCGGCCGAGAGCGAAAAGCACCGTGAACATGTCGGTCGGGAATCCGAGCGCTCGATAGATGATCCCTGAGTAGAAGTCGACATTCGGATACAGCTTGCGTTCGACGAAGTAATCGTCCGAAAGAGCCACCTGTTCCAGTTCCATGGCAATCTCGAGAAGCGGATCGTTGATGCCGAGCTTGGCAAGGACATCGCTCGCGGCTTGTTTGATGATCCGAGCCCGCGGATCGAAGTTCCGGTAGATGCGGTGGCCAAAGCCCATCAGTCGGAAGGGGTCTTCTTTGCTCTTAGCTCGATTGACATAGTGAGAAACATCGCCCTCCCCGGCAACCATGTGTTCCAGCATCTCGACCACTTCCTGATTGGCCCCCCCGTGGAGAGGTCCTGAGAGGGCGAGGACCCCGGCTGCCACGGAACTGAAGATGTTGGCCTCACCCGAGCCCACTAACCGCACTGCTGTCGCCGAGCAGTTCTGGCCGTGATCGGCATGGAGAATCATCAACACGTTGAGCGCGGCTGCCACTACCGGGTCGGGCTTGTAGGGCTCGGCCGGCACAGAGAACATCTGGTGCAGAAAGTTGGCCGCGTAGTCCAGGTCGTTGCGCGGATAGACGTAGGGCTGATGTACCCGGTACTTGTAGATCCAGGCGATCATGGTCGGCAGCTTGGCCAGGAGCCGTTTGATCGAGATGTCGACGGCCTTCGGATCCTTGGGGTTGAGGGCGTCGGGGTAGTAGGTCGCCAGGGCCGAGGTCGCCGAGGCCAGGATCTGCATCGGGTGGGCGCTATGAGGAAAGGCCTCGAACAGGTGCTTCATGTCTTCGCGCAAGAGCGTGTGGTAGGTCACGTCGGCTTCGAAATCCGCCAGCTCTTTCTTGGTCGGAAGCGCTCCATAGATCAGGAGGTAGGCGACCTCGAGGAAGGATGCCTGTTCGGCCAGTTGCTCGATCGGATACCCGCGATGACGCAGGATCCCGGCATCCCCGTCGATGTATGTCACCGCACTCTGGCCTTCGGCTGTGTTGCCGAAGCCACGATCGAGGGTGAAGAGCCCGGTCTCCGCGGCGAGATGGCTGATGTCGAGGCCGGCTTCGGTCTCAGTACCGGTCACGACCGGCAGCGTCAAGTCCCGGTCGCCGTATCGGAGCACTGCATCTGCCATCGAGGTCCTTTCAGTCGCTGGGCCGCTGGGAGGCTGCGATCACTTTCTGCGCTTCCTGGTGCGGAACTTCCGCGTAGTGGTCGAACCTGACCTCGAACGTGCCGCGGCCGCTCGTCATGGAGCGGAGATCGGCTGCGTATCGCTGGACCTCGGACATCGGTATCTCAGCCTCGATCACACGGCTGGAACCGTCCGAGTCGATGCCCATGACCTTGCCGCGTTTGCTGTTTATGTCACCCATGACGTCGCCGGTGTGGTCCTCCGGCACCCGGATGGTCAGGTGCATCACCGGCTCGAGGAGGACAGGATTGAGGCTGGGGACCGCTGATCTGAATGAATGAATCCCCGCCATACGGAAAGAGAGCTCGTCGGAGTCGACTGCATGGAACTTCCCGTCGAAGACCTCGGCGGCGATATCGATGACCGGGTATCCAGCTATCGCCCCGCGCTCGAGGGCTTCCTGGATTCCCCGATCTACCGCCGGGATGAATGAGCGGGGGATGGAACCTCCCTTGACACTGTCGATGTATTCGTAACCGGCACCCCGGGGGCGGGGCATGAACTTGACGTTGGCAACCGCGAACTGCCCGCGTCCGCCGGTCTGCTTCTTGTGTTTGCCCTCGGCGTCGGCAGTGGCGGTGATTGTCTCCCGGTAAGGAATCGAGGGGAGGGCGGTCTCAACGTCGACCCCGAACTTGCGATGGATGCGGGCGATGGTCACATCGATGTGTGTGTCTCCGAGACCGGCCAAAACGGTTTCGCCGGTCTCGGGTCGTCGATCGACCCGGAGGGTCGGGTCCTCTTCGAGAATCCTCTGGAGGGCAGTCGACAACTTCTCTTCGTCGTGTTGACTCCGGGGCGAAATCGCCACCTCGGTGACCGGATTGGGAAAACTCACCGGGACCAGCTGAGCCTTGAAACCCGGGGTGCGCAGGGTCGCTCCGGCGTGGACGTTCTCGGCCTTGGCCACGGCTGCGATGTTGCCGCAGATGACTTCTTTGGTGTCGATGTGTTCTTTCCCCATCAGGAAGAAGAGGTTGTGCATCCGCACATGCCCACCGCCGGTGACCTCGAGATCGGCATCGGACTTGATCGATCCGGAGAAGACCCGGAACATCGATATGCGGCCGACGAAAGGATCGCTGACCGTCTTGAAGACGTAGGCGAACGTCGGCCCGTCGACCTGGATGGGGAAGACCTCGCCGGCCAATAGTGGCGGCAGGGGACGCTCGAGCGGGTTGGGGGCGAAGTCGATCAGGAACTCGCAGAGGGTGTCGACTCCAACTCTCCTGGTCGCCGAGCCGACCAGCACGGGAAAGATCTCGCCCTTCAGCATCCCCTGATGGACGGTGGTCCGGATTGTGTCCGGTGAGGGAATCTCACCCTCGAAGTAGCGCTCCATGAGGTCGTCGTCCGTTTCGACCACGGATTCGATCAGGGCCTCGTGAGTGGATGCCACCAGCTCGGCAACCTCGGGTGGCGGGGTGTCGCTAACCGTCCCGACTTTGTCGTCGGGCCCGTAGGTGAAGGCTCGCCCCGAGACCACCCGAACCACTCCCCGGAGATCGGCCTCCGACCCGATCGGTACCTGTATCGGGGCGATGCGCTTGCCGAAGACCTCCTTCAACTGACCCAGGACACGGGAGAAGGAGGAGCGCTCGCGGTCGAGCTTGGTGATAATGATCGCCCGCGGAATGCCCTCCTCTTCGGCGATCTTCCACAGGAGTTCGGTCTGGACCTCGACTCCGTCGACGCCAGACACGACGAAAAGCGCCAGATCGGTCGCCCGCAGCGCCGCCCGGGCGTCTCCGGAGAAGTCGGCGTATCCCGGAGTGTCGATCAAATTGATCCGATGGCCCATCCATTCGACCGTGGCCACAGAAAGGCCGAGGGAGATGTGGCGGTCGTGCTCTTCCGGTTCGAAGTCGAGAACTGCGGTGCCTTGTTCCACGGATCCCTGGCGGGTGGTGACTCCGGCAACGAAGAGGAACGCTTCGGCCAGCGAGGTCTTGCCGCTACCTCCGTGCCCTACCAGGGCGACGTTTCGTATGTTTTGTGGTTCCACAACACCTCCTCGTCAGGGCTTTCGATCATAGTGAGAGAGGTTCGCGCCGGTTCAGTCGACTACATTGACTTTTCGGTGATCGATCTTCGGGTGCGGCCCCGTCTTCAATGGCTGCTCCAGCCCATCGGTCGAGCCCTGGCAGATCGTGGTGTCACTCCACAGATCATGACCCTCTTCGGGTTGCTCATAACCATCCTCGGAGGAGTCCTGATCGGATTCGGCCGGCTCGGATGGGGCGCTGGAGTTGCTTTGTTTGGCTCGGCGCTGGACGGTCTCGACGGCTCCGTTGCGCGCGCGGC
>JANMST010000073.1:0-4357 GCA_031389635.1 Acidimicrobiia bacterium
TGCAACCAGCATTTCGGTCTCACCCATGCGGGCGACGACTGCGCCATCTGCCTGGAGGGCAAGCTTGCCTGTCGAAAGGGATATCTCTTTCCCTCCAACCAGGCCCTGGACGGTAATTTCGGGCACTAAGTGCTCCTTTGCGCTACGTGGAGCGGTCCGTTACCAGTTGTCATCTCTGAGCTCGCGGGACCCGGTCCCGGGTGACGCTGCTCAGCGATCGCAACTAGCAACCGACCAATCTCCTACCTGTTGATTTCCATATTCAGTTGTTATTCAGTTGTAGGTGATCCGGCGTAGGGGTTCGGCATGCCGAACGTTCCCGCCGTACTAGGAGAGAAGCGGCTCCAAAGCCGCGGCCCTTCCAAGTCTCTAGCGACGGAGTCCGAGTTGGGCTACCAGCGTTCGGTAGCGCTCAACATCTTGGCCGCGTAGGTAATCAAGGAGCCGACGCCGCTTGCCAACCATCATGAGCAAACCACGGCGCCCGTGGTGATCGCCTTTGTGAAGGCGAAGGTGCTCGGTCAGATGGTTGATTCGCTCGGTCAGCAAAGCCACCTGCACCTCAGGCGACCCGGTGTCGCCTTCGCTATGGCCGAACTCAGTAACGATCTCTTGTGTGCTCTTCATGACGCGCGAAACCTGAAATTCAAAGGGAACGGCGTCAGTTTAGCACCTCCCGGACCCTCTCCACATCCAGGCGGATCTGCTGGGTCAGAGCCTCCACCCCGTCGAACCGCTCCTCATCCCGCAGTCGGGCCCTGATGTTGACGGCCATGAATCGCCCGTACAGATCGCCTGAGAAGTCGAGAAGATAGGCCTCGATTGTGGTCCCCCGGCCATCGAAAGTTGGACGAGTCCCGACGTTGATCGCAGCCGCAAACACCTCGTCTCCCACCCTCGCCGTCCCCGCGTAGACGCCTCGTCCCGGCAGTTGGCGGTCGGGAGGAACTGCGATGTTGGCGGTCGGAAAGCCGATAGTGCGGCCCCGTTTGTCACCTTCCACCACGTGGCCGGCGAGTTCATATGGGCGACCCAGCAAGGTCGCAGCTTCCTCGGCACGGCCGTCGTTGAGCAGTTGCCGGATCCTGGTGGAAGAAACGACCCCATCGTGACTTCCGAACAAGTCGACCACCGAAACTTCGAAGCCAAGGCGCTTGCCCTCGGTTGCCAGAAGCATGGCGTCACCGCCCCGATCGCGCCCAAATCGGAAATCGGCGCCCACCACGACCCTTTTTGCTCGCAGCGCCCCGAACAGCACTTCCTCACAGAATTGGTCGGCCAACAGGTGGCGGATGTCGGGAAAGTCGAGAACTCCCGCAATCTCGACACCGAGTTGTCTGAACTGGTCGATCCGCTGGTCGACACTCGTAAGCATTTTCGGAGCTCGCTCGGGTGCCAGGATCGAGAGCGGATGCGGGTCGAACGTGACGATGGCTGGACTGTTGCCCGACGACATGGCCAACGAGATCAGGTCGGCGATGACCTGGCGATGGCCGATATGGACGCCGTCGAAGACGCCGATGGTCACTGCCGTGTCGACTCCCACCTCCCACTCGGAGGGGGGGCCGGTCAAGACGATCATGAGATGACCACCTCTGCCCTGGCGACACCATCGCCGGCCACATAGACCGCAATCAGATCTCCGGCCGGATCGACAACGGCGATCGGACCCTCCATCCCAACAGCTTCCAGAGTTCGCCCGTGGCTCGTCCGCAGCCGTTGCTCATCGTCTACCACCAGGCGCGGCATCGGTCCCACCGCGGCGGCGAGTGGAAGGAGCGAAGACTCCCAGCGATCAAGATCCTCCACGGCCAGGGCGAGGTCAAGACCAAAAGAACCGACCCTGGTTCTGCAAAGACCCTCGAGATGAGCTCGGCCCCCGAGGGTCCTCGCAATGTCATCGGCCAGCACCCGGACGTACGTCCCTTTGGAGCACTCAACGGCAATCGTGGCCAAGGGAAAGTCGCCCCCCTCGAAACCGACGACTTCGATGCTGTAGACCTCGACCGGGCGTGCCTGCCGTTCGACTTCTTCGCCGGCGCGAGCCATCTCATAAAGACGGCGCCCACCGATCTGGATCGCCGACACCATCGGCGGTGTTTGTTCGATGCTCCCCCGAAAGCCCGAAAGCGCCAATGCGACCTGCTCCTCGGTCACCGGCATGGCCTCGCGCCAGACCTCGCGGCCGTCGGCGTCGAGGCTGTCGGTAGCTATGCCAAAGCGAACCCTGGCGACGTACTCCTTGTGTGACTCCTGGACATAGCGGAGGAGGCGGGTGGCCCGTCCTATCCCGACCACAACCACACCGGTGGCCAGCGGATCGAGAGTCCCGGCATGGCCCACGCGTTTGATCCCGGTCGCTCGCCTGACTTTGGCCACCATGTCGTGAGAAGTGGGGCCGGAAGGCTTGTCGATGACGAGGAGACCCTCCGGCATCAGCGCGTCAGTAAGGCGCGAACCGCTTCGACTGCCTCCTCCGGCGAGCCCCGGAATGTGAAACCGGCTGCGTTGCGATGGCCGCCACCGCCAAGCGCCTGTGCCACCGCCCCCACGTCGGCTACGCCTCGCGAACGGAGGCTTCCCTTGAACTCACCGGGCCCATGCTCCTTGAGAAGCAGCGCCGCACCGGCCTCGACCGGTAGTCGAATCAAGTCGATGAGGGGATCGCTGTCGGCCAAGCCGATGCAGGCCACCTCCAGGTCGGCCGAGAACATGACCGACCAGACCAGTCCAGCTTCGGGTATCAACTGAGCCCGTTGCATGACTCGGCCAGCAGTGGCCAGGTAGCCGAAGGGGGTCTCTTCGTACACATGTTGACCGATGACTTCTGGGCGGGCCCCGGCCGCGACCAGGTCGGCGGCGAGCCGCAGGGTGGCAGGAGTGGTGTTGGAATACTGAAACCGCCCTGTGTCCGTGACGAGGCCGGTGAGCAGGCTCGTAGCGATGCGGTCATCGATCTTCCAGCCGGCCGCTTCGATCAAGAGGTATGCCAACTCGGCTGATGCCGCCGCCCGGGGATCGACGATGTGCAGATGCCCGAATCCGTCGGAACCTTGAGCGTGGTGGTCGACCACGATGAGGCACCCGGCTTTGTTCGCGACCGGCGCCATCCCTCCCAACCGCTCGATGTTTCCGGCGTCGAAGCTCACCATCACCTTGGGCTCGGCCGGGACCTCATCGGGCGGCACCAGGAGTTCGACCGGTAGGAACCGGAGTGACGGGCTGTATGAAAACGGGGGCCCGAATGAGGGAAAGACCTTCTTCCCGGCGGCGACCGCCGCCACTGCCACCGCCAGCATGCTCCCCATGGCGTCGCCATCGGGGCCCACATGGCACGTCAGCACGATTTCGTCTGCACCGGCCAGGAGGCTGCCCGCCTTTTCCAAGTCCGGAAATCGTTCGTTCAATGCGTCAGGCACGTTGCTCATCGCTCTGTGGAATTCTGTTGTCGACCGGACCGGACTCGCCTTCCTCGCCGAGCTTGCGCAGGAGCGCTTCGATCCGCTCGCCTTGCAGCACGCCCGTGTCCGCCTTGAACTCCAACTCCGGGGTGTATTTCGTGCGAATCTCCCTACCCAGGGCGGCCCGTAAGCGGGGCGCCGCCGAAGTCAGTCCCTTCAAGGTGTCACCAATCTGGGCTATGTCCACCGTCGAAACGAAGACCGTTGCGTGTCGCATATCGGGAGCCGCATCGACTCCGGTGACGGTCACAAAACCGAGCCTGGGATCAGTGAGGCGCTCGATTTCCTCGGCAAGAACCTCCTGAATGATTGCGTTCACCCTTCGCGATCGGGGGTAGGAGGGTTTACTCATTGGCGGACTCCATGTAATAGACGGCCACGCCACAGACCTCCACCTCGAGGTTGTCGTCAACGTAGCGACGAATTCGCTCGATCAAGGTGTCCAGTCGTCCGCCGTCCGGGGCGACTACCGCGACACCGAGTCCTACTCGCTGCCAGGTGTCCTGGTGGTCCACTTCGGAAACACTCACCGACAGTTGGCGACGGAGGCCTTCAACCAGCGGCCGAAGAACAGCACGTTTCTCCTTGAGGCTTTCAGACCCCTGAATGTGTAGCTCGAATCGGAGCGCGGCAGCCTTCATGGTCTGAAGCCTGACGTTCCCTTATTCGCGGGCGACTTCGCGGATCACGTACGCCTCGATCACGTCGCCTTCCTTGACGTCGTTGAAGCCGGCCAGACCGATACCGCATTCGAAACCGGATGCGACGCTACGCACATCGTCCTTGAACCGGCGCAACGACCCGATCACGCCGTCGAAAACAACGACACCGTTTCTCAGCAGGCGCGCTTTGGCATTGCGAACCATCTCGCCTTCGGTCACGTAAGAGCCGGCGAT
>JANMST010000100.1:0-7486 GCA_031389635.1 Acidimicrobiia bacterium
CGGCGCGCCATGGGCAAGAAGGTTAAAGCGGCGATGCACGCCCAGCGTGAGAAGTTTGTGGCCGGATGCGTCGCCCAGGGTTACACACCCGAGGTCGGGGCCAACCTCTTCGACACGATAGAGCCGTTCGCCGGATATGGCTTCGTCCGCTCCCACGCCGCGTGCTACGGCTACATCGCCTATCAGACCGCCTGGCTGAAAGCCCACCATCCGGCCGAATACATGGCAGCGCTCCTTACGGCCACCAAACGCGACAAGGAACGCACGGCCGTCTACCTCGCCGAATGTCGGTCGATGGGCGTCGAGGTGATGGTCCCCGACGTCAATGAGTCGCAAATGGACTTCTCAGTACACGAGGGAAAGATCCGGTTCGGGCTATCGGCGATCAGGAATGTGGGTGAGGGCGTCGTGGAGAAGATCATCGACTCCAGAAAGGCGGACGGCCCTTTCCGCGACTTCCACGACTTTGCCGACCGGGTCGACCCGCTGGTCCTCAACAAGCGCACTGTCGACTCACTGATAAAGGCCGGAGCCTTTGACGGCGCCCGACATCCTCGCAAGGCGCTCTGCCTCCAGTTCGAAGACCTCCTCGAAGCGACCCTCGAGCGCCGCCGCAACGAGGAGATGGGCCAGTACTCGTTGTTCGGGGGCGACGCAGTCGACGCTGAGCACACCCGGACCGAGATCGCCGGCGATGAGTGGGCCCCGAAGTTGAAGCTCGCATTCGAGCGCGAGATGCTCGGGCTGTATGTCTCCGATCACCCGCTGCTCGGGGTGGGCCCCACCCTCAAGGCCTTGGGCCAGCCGATCTCTGGTCTGGTCGAGCAACAGGATCGGACCAACGTGACAATTGGCGGCCTGGTCGGCTCGATCACCCGGCGCTTCACGAAGAAGGGCGAACTGATGCTCTTCTTCCAGTTGGAGGATCTGGAAGGGTCGGTGGAGGTGGTGGCGTTCCCGGGGGTCGTGAACGAGTCGGGCTCCCTCGTCACCGAAGACTCGGTGCTCGTCGTCAGAGGACATCTCGACCATCGCGGTGACGACGTCAAGGTGATCGCCAAGGAGATCAAAGAGCTCAAGCTCCAGGCCAACCTCGAGGTCCGCTTGGAGGTGCCCGCCCGGCGGTTGTCGACTGACCTGGTCGCCCAATTGAAGGACATCCTCAGCCATCACCCCGGGCCGGCCCCGGTGTTTCTTCACATGGTCTCCGACGACAAGCACAAGGTGCTGAAGCTGGCTGACAGTCATTCCGTCGAGCCTCGGTCGGCGCTTTACGCCGAGCTCCGCGAACTCCTCGGGCACCGGGCCGTTCTGTGAGTGCCCGGGTTGATCACTGGTTGTTGCGATTCGCGCTGGTCGCCACCGGGCTCATCCTCGTTGTCATTGCGATTGTCATCGCCGGCGGCCTACCCAAATCGGTCTGGGGGTTTCCGGGTTCGTCTGCTTTTTGATCGCTCGGGTTCGTTGGCGCGGGATTTCTGGCGGATAGAGCCAGACCAGACATTCCGGTGGGGATCTTCATGATGTTGGGTGGTGTCGGCGCCGCCGTTCGGGAAGTGTCGATTCAGCTGGCGGTTCGGGCGGGCGACGTCCTGAGCCCGGAGATGGCCGTCGTGTCACAGGCATCGACCTGGATCTGGATGATTGCATTGTCGTTCGTCATCAACGCCCTCCTCCGGTTCCCGGACGGCAACCGGCTCAGTCCCGGATGGCGGAGAGTCGAAATTCTGCTTTGGGGCGCCACCCTCCTCACAGCGATTGTTTCGATCGTTGTGCCCGCGGAAGATTTCTCAAACCCATTGGAAATGGTCGCCTGGTCACCCGGACTTTTGGTGGCGATCAACGTCGCGTACATCTTGTGGAATCTGATAACGGTGGTCGCCCTGGTGTCGATCGTGCTCCGGTTGCGCCGGAGCCACGGGATCGAGCGCCAGCAGATCAAATGGGTGGCGTTTGCGGTCAGTGTCGTTGGAGTGCTGGCTCTGACGATCGAGGTCGTACTGGCGAATGTCAACGAGGAGGTCTACCTGCGGGTCACCTGGCTCGTCGCCGCCAGCATCTCCGTTCTGGCGCGAAGAACCCGCACCGGAGTGCGGGTTCTTCGCGCCAAATCGATTGGTTCGGTCTAGCCCCGGCGGGCGCGCTCGACGATCCTGCCGTGGCGACGGCCGAGCAGGTAGGTCCCAACCGCGACCGATACCGCCGCCGTCGAGCTGGCACCCACGGCGATGGCCTGTTTGGTCTTGCGTGCGAAGACGACCACCGGCCATCCGCGATCATGGGCAACATCTTCGAGTTCCCCGTCAGGGTTGACCGCGACGGGATGCCCGACCGACTCGAGCATCGGCAGATCCGAGATCGAGTCGCTGTAGGCGTAGCTCGCTCCGAGGTCGTAGCCGCGATCGGCGGCGAGTTTCAAAATGGCCTCGAGTTTGCCGGCGCCATAGACGAAGGGCCCGTCGAGTTGATCGGTGTAATGACCCTCGACCACCTTTGGCCTTGATGCAATGGCTCCGGTCATTCCCAGAGTGTCCGCCAGCGGCTGCACGATCTCCTGAGGGGAGGCCGACACAATCCAGGTGTCGCGGCCTGCCTCGTGATGCATCCTGATGAGCTTGCGAGACTCTGGGCGAACTCTTGCCGTCAGCCGTGGCAGCACTCGCCGGGCCACCTCGTCCAGTACCTCGACCGAGACGCCTTCTACTCGACCGAGGAGCGCTGCCCTGGTTCCCTCCGACTTGTCGCCTTTGTCACCGAAGAGCTTGAAGCCGATGGCTCCGGCGGCGAAGCGGCCGATCTCAGGGTTGCTTATCAGGCCGGCTCTCCATGCCTCGACCCCGAACGGAAAGATCGACGCCCCGGCGATAAGAGTGCGATCGAGGTCGAAGAAGGCTGCTGCCATGTGTTCAAGTTACCTCACCAAAGGGACGGCAACCCTTCGGTCTGCTGGAGCAGGTCGAGGAGGCTCTCGAGGTCGTTGGGAGCATCGGCCAGCCACGGAACCGTCGCCAAGGGTGCTTTGTACCGTGCTGCGAACTCGACCCGGGCATCGTGCTGACGTTGCGATTCGGCGGCCCAGCGGGTCAGATTCTCGGCCAGCGCAAGGTTGGTTGACGCCACACTCTTGGCAGGGAGTGGAGGAGTGGTGGCCCAGCGGTCGGGCAAGGATCTGTTGAAGACCACGGCCACCGGAAGCGCGGCGACATCGGGGAGCTCGAGGAAGAAGCGGGTGGCTTCCGTCAGAGGGGCGGGATCGGCGGTCGTGACCACCACTGTGGCCGCTTTCCGAAGATGAGAGTCGATCTCGCGCGATCGGCTGGCAACGCCGTCGTAGGTGGTGCGCAGGTCCATGAGGAACTGCCCCACCCGCTCCAATAGATCGGAGCCCAGAAGCTGATCGGCGAAGCGAAGCATTGGCCGGGCGCCCCGATTGAAGAAGAAGTTCCGCCCTGGGATTCGTCCCCCTGTGAGCAGTCTCAACAAACGCCCGCCCACCAGGTCGGCCATCTGAGCAGGCGATGTGAAGAAGTCGATGCCACCGGCGGCGGGCGGAGTGTCGATGACGACGAGATCCCACACGCGGGCGTCGAGGTAGTTGGCGGCTTCTTCGGCCGCCGCGTACGACTGCGATGCAGGGAAGTGGACCGTGGCAGCCTGAAAGAATTCATTGTTGACCAGCCGGTCGGCCACAGCCGGATCGGCGTGGCGGCGGGCGAGGGATTGCCATGACGCTGCTGCGTCGAGCATGGCTCCCCATAGAAGAGGTTGTTCGGGGTGCTGGCGCGGCTCGCCGCCAAGTTCGAGGCCCAGCGCTCCGGCCAGTCGCTTGGCAGGGTCGACGGTCAGAACCAGCGTGCGTTTCCCCTCGGATGCAGCCTTGACTGCCAGTCCGGCCGCGAACGTCGTCTTGCCGACACCCCCGGCTCCTGTGACCACGATTGCCTTCGTCTTATTGGCGGCTCGGGTTGTCATGCTTCCGAGCCCGATTCGGAATGTTCCCAGGCGTCGGCCATTCGGGCAGCCACTTCACCCGGGGTCAAGAGGCCGAAGAGGTAGGGGAGTTTGCGGGCCGGTTGAAGCCGCTTGATCCAGTCCTGCTGGTTTCGATAAAGCGACCGGTGGAGGATGGCCGCCTCGGCCGCGACCCCGGTTCCCTTCGCGTCCGTCTCGAGACGGGAGAGCACCCGATTGGTGACGATCGTGGGAGGTTCCACGAGGTTCTCGGCGGCGAGAAGCGCCATCGTCTCCTCGGTTTCGACGGTCGGTAATTCTTCGGCCAGCGTAACCAGCACCAGTTCGGTGGTCTTGCGGGCGAGGAGCTGACTCATCCATTCAGCCTGATGACGGACCCGGCCCGACGGGACCAACTCGGCAATCGTCCTCGGAGCCCGGAGGAGCCCGATTATGGCTCCGGTCGGCGGGCAGTCGGCCACCACCAGGTCGTATCCGCCGTGTTGCACCTCCCACAGGACCTTGCCGAGGGTGATCACTTCACGAACTCCCGGAGCCGTGGAGGCGAGCGCGTCAAACGCGCGGGCCAGCGGTCCCATCGTGGCGAATTGGGGAACCCCGATCTGAACCTTGACGTACTCAGCCAGCGCCTTGGTGCGGTCGATCGTCAAAGCAAAGAGCCCGGGGCGGACCTCCCTGGGCTTGAACTCGAGACGGCCACCACCGAGGTGGGCGGCCACCCCGCCTGCACCTGTTACGTCAATCACGAGGACCCGCCGGCCCTGGCGATGGGCATAGAGAGCGAGGCCGGTGGCGATGGCAGACTTGCCAACGCCCCCCTTGCCGGAGACGAGGGTCAGGCGCCCGGGCTTGGTGGCGGATGTCACCGCGAAAGGGGGATCCGAAGAACCAGGTCGCCACCTTCAACCGCCCATGACGCAGCCGCGATCAGTGAGAAGTCCATGAAGTCGTTCTCGGCGGCTTCGATCAACCGGCGCCGTTCTTCCCCTGCCACCGGCGGAAGGCTGCGCTCCCGGACCGCAGCAGCCCGTTCTCGATACCTGCCGATCAACGCATCTACGTCAAGCTCTGCCATGACACAAACCTTAGGTTGTTGGCCTTAGGTTGCTGGCCTTAGGTTGTTGGCCTTAGGTTGTTGGCCGCCTCGAATCAGGAACCGGCCTTGGACCGTCGCTTCTCGGCCCGGCGTTCGCTTTCGAGTCGTTCCAGGTCGACCGATGAGTAAACGACGAAGCGCATGGCGTCGGCGATGGCCCGATGCCCGGCCACCTCAGCGATCTGACGATGCATCTCCGCTGCCACCTGGCGGTAGGAAGGATGTCCGGCCGGCTGGGTGCGCAACTCGATCATGTGCATGGCCTCGCGGGCGTTCATCTCCATCATGAAGCGGATGTGAAATGCAAACGGCACCACGTATTGAGCGACGTCCTGTCCGAGCTCTTCCCTGGTCAGCTCGTAGATCTCACCGGCATCGTCGAGCAGTCCCACGAATCGATCGCGGCCACCGGCTTCATCGAGATCCTCTGGAACCAGATACCCGAGACGAGTCGAGAGCCGCTGCCACTCGAGGGTCATCATCCGATGGCGCTGGAGATCGCGGAAGGCACCGAAATCGCAGGCGATGTCGAATCGATAGACGGGCCGCTCCAACGCTCGGCCGGGCTTGTACCGCCGATTGGAGCGATCGCCGATCAACGCCGCGATGATGCGGGCCCGCTCCTCACTGCCTAGACCTTCGACGTAGGCGAGGAGCTCGCGGTCGGGGAGCTCCGATACCGAGTAGAGCGAAGCCGCCGCCAGTTTGACCTCGGCCTCCGGATCCCAGTCCGTCAGTGTCACCTTGGTGGCCTGTTCGCCCGGGTGGGGGTCGTCCCACGACCCCGGGGCCAGCAATTCGAGACTATTGCGAGTGGTTTCGAGGTAGTGGCTCCAGGCGACACCGCGGTCGGCGAGATCGACCCTGGTCAGGAATGAAGGGATCACCTTCCGCAACTCCTCGAGCATCATCTGGCCGTAGCCGCGCACCTCTTCGAGGGGATGTGCCTGCATCCGCATCAGGGCCATCTCGTAGGCCTGGCCGGTGCCGTAGATGCCGACGTTGGAGAGGGTTGAGGCCGGCAACAGACCACGGGCGGTGTCGCAAGCCTTGGCTCTGATCGTCGACTTCCACACCATGTTCGAATCCGTCGGTTCCTTCGGGAATCGCTGCTCATAGAACGCAGTGAGCTCTATCACCAGGGCGCTGTAGGCAGCGAAGCTTCGCTCCATTTGTTCGAGGTATTTGGCGGCCAGCGGTGAGGCCGCAATCTCCGCCGGCACGAAGTAGCGGTAGCGATCGCCCAGGCGCACGTCGTAGTTGATGTACCTAGTGGATTGTTCGAGATAGGCCGCCAATCGCCCCCATTCCAGGACCTTGGTGAGAATGTTGGAAGCCTGCTCACAGGCAAGATGGACCCCGCCCAACTGGGCAACTGAGTCGTCGCCATACTCGAAGAACACTCGCTGGTAGAGATCTTCGGCTTTCCGGTGGTCGATGAGAGGGTCGTTGCCGTCAAGGCCGGTGGCTATGTCTTCGATGCCGCTTTCCGGGTCCGCCATGAACTCGTCCAGAAAGAGCCGCCGGACCGACTTGGCAGATCGTGAGTAGCGAGCGAAGAGGGCTCCTTTCACAACCTCGGGAAGGTTGATCAAGGCGAAAACGGGGCGGTTGACATTGGTGAAGAACCGGATCAGAACGGCGGTTTCAGCAGGGCTGAACGATTCCTGGAAGTATGTCACCGGACGAGCGAGTGTACCGGCGTGGCAGCGATGCCCGGGTACCGTTGACCGAGCATGATCCTGTTACGCGTGCTGATCCTGATCCTGATCCTCGTCGCCCTGGCAGTGGCAGTAGTGCCCGTGATGGTGCTCATAAATCTCCTCAGCGGTGGCTCCGGTTTCGGGCTCTGCCCGGACGGCCTGGCGGCATGTCCTGAGCGCTATACCTCGGGCCCGGCGCTGGCCACATATCTGACGCTGACCCTGATGATCGTCGTAGGTCTGATCAGAGTGGTGTCACACCTGCTCAGGCGGCTGCATCGGGAATCAGTAGTCGGTAGTCCGTAAGCAATGGGCAGTTAATCAGTAAGCAACAACATGAGTGGCATCCGGCAAAGAAGGCGGAACGCGTCCGTGTCGGTTCCGCAGTAGATCCGGCTTCACCGGATGAGGGTGGTTCGTGGCGCCTGGGGGAACTCGACTGCTCGCCCAAAAGCCGGTTGGACTACCAACGAGCCGCTGCCGCGGACTATGAGCCGGTCGGCGATCCATTGGGCGTTGGTCTGGTTCTGGCCAGAAGTGCCCGAGTAGTCGGCGGTGGCAAGCGGAGTGAAGAACACGCCCTCGAGTCTCAGACCCGCCTGACCGGCCCAGTCGCTGGTAGTCGGGGAGTCGGACCATAGAGCGAGGTCGTCGAATTTGTAGCCGTCGAGGTCGGGTGCCACCCAAGTAATCGAACCGGTGCCGCCGGTCATCG
>JANMST010000108.1:0-4380 GCA_031389635.1 Acidimicrobiia bacterium
CGAACCGCTTGCGCCGCCTTCTCGAGGACGATGTCGGGATGGTCCATCATCCCGTGGCTGTCGAGTGAGGGCCCGAAGACGATCTCGCCGCTCTGCGGGCTCACCGCCACCGTCACCACCACAACCCCCTCGTCGGCCAGATGACTGCGGTCCCGGAGCACAGCTTTGACGTCGCCGATGCTGTCGCCATCGAGATAGACGTATCCCGCCGGCACTGCCCGCCGTTCGACCCGGGTCTCGTCGCCTTCGATGATCACCATGTCTCCGTCTTCGCAAATCTCTACCGACTTCACGCCGGCGATCCGGGCGAGTTCGGCATGAGCCGACAGGTGGCGGTACTCGCCGTGGACCGGGACAAAGGAAGCAGGCCGGACCACGTTGAGCATGGTCAACAGCTCATCGCGGGCGGCGTGCCCGGAGACGTGGACCTGGGCATTGCGGCCGTGTATCACCCGGGCCCCGCGGCGCAGAAGCTGATTGATGACTCGCGACACCGCCGTCTCATTGCCGGGAATCGGTGTGGCGGACAGCAGGATCGTGTCGCCTTCAGTGATCTCAACGTACTTGTGGCGACCCTGGGCCATGAGCGAGAGAGCCGCAAAGGGCTCGCCCTGGCTACCCGTTGTGATCAAGAGTTGTTGCTGGGGAGGAAGTTTGAGCAACTCGACAATGTCGACCATCGAGTCTTCTTTGAAGCGAAGCCGCCCGAGTTCCTGGGCCGCCGTCGTGTTGCGCTGGATCGACCGGCCGAAAAGTGCGACCTTGCGGCCGGTAGCGACGCCGGCGTCGATGATCTGCTGGATGCGATGGATGTGGGACGAGAAACATGCCGCCATCACCCGGCCGGGAGCACCACCGATGATGTCTCGAATGGGGTCGCCCAGCGAGCGCTCGGAGGGTACGAACCCCGGGCGTTCGGCGTTGGTGGAGTCCGACAGGAACAGCCGAACCCCCTGACGACCAAGGGCTGCCAGGGAAGGGAGGTCGGTCGGACGGTTGTCGATGGGGGTAGGGTCGAGCTTGAAGTCACCGGAATGAAGCACGACCCCTTCTGGGGTGTCGAAGGCTATGGCGCACGCATCCGGAACGGAGTGGGCGACGTTGACGAGGGCGAACTTGAATGGCTTGATCTCCACCGGCCGGCCTGGCTCGACCGGGCGCAGGTCTGCTTCGACCCCCAGTTCGTCGATGCGCCCCCGGGCCATCTCCAGCGTCAACTTGGTTCCGTAGACCGGCACGTTGAGGTCAGCCAGGAAATACGGAAGGGCTCCAATGTGGTCTTCATGGCCGTGGGTGAGGACAACGCAGACCACGTCTTCCTTGCGCTCTACCAGCCACCCCCAGTTGGGAAAGACCAGGTCGACCCCCAGCATTTCCTCTTCGGGGAACATCAGGCCGCAATCGATGACCGCCAGCTTGCCGTCGATTTCGAGCGTGGCGCAGTTGCGCCCGATGCCACCAAGGCCTCCGAGAAAGGTGACTTTGATGGTCAAGAGATAGTCCGCTTCACAGAGTCGGCCGGCTCATGCGCCCACGGCTCCGAGCGCTTCCTTGACGGCTGCCACCGTGGATTCTGAAGCTGCCAGAAGGGGCAGGCGGGGGACGCCCACCGGCTCCCACAGTGAGTTGAGGGCAGCCTTGACCGGCGCCGGATTCGGCTCGAGGAAACAAGCGGAAGCCAGCGGAAGGAGCTGATGATGCAGATCCCGCGCCCCGGCCACGTCGCCGGCCACCGCCGCCGCCACCATTGCTGCCACCGCGTCACCGGCCAGGTGCGAGATCACCGAGACCACGCCGACGGCTCCCACCGCCATCATGGGCCACGTGTACGAATCCTGGCCCGAATAGACCGCCAGTTCGGGCACGTCATGACAAGTCTGCGATGTGAAGTCGATATCCATCACGGCATCCTTGACAGCGCGAATGCGGGGATGGTGGGACAACTTCTTCAGAGTCTCGACTTCGATCCGTCGAGCAGTCCGGCCCGGGATGTTGTAGAGCATGACGGGCAGGTCGGTGGCATCGGCTATTGCCGTGAAGTGAGCGATCAGACCCTCCTGGCTGGGCCTCGAGTAGTAAGGAGTGACGGCCAGCAGGCCGTGGACACCGGCGTCGGCTGCGCGCCGGGAGAGGAGAGCCGACTCGGCGGTGTCGTAGGTCCCGGTCCCGGCGATCACCCTCACGTCGCGCCCGGTCACGGACTCGACCACGGTCCGGTAGATCGCGATCTTCTCGTCGGCCGTGAGAGTCGGTGACTCGCCGGTGGTGCCGGTCACGACGAGGCCATCGGAGCCGTGATCGGTGAGATGGCGAGCCAGTCGCCACACCTTCTCGTAATCGACCTGGCCCGTCTCGGTAAACGGCGTGATCATGGCGGTCAGGACTTGTCCGAAGGGCGACATCGATGATTCCCATCTCCCGTGGGCCTAATTTAAGGCTTACCCGGCTCAGGTCTACCCGTTGCAGGCCGGCCCTATGTCAGGCTGGCCCATCACGAAGTGCATCCCGGGTGTGGGGCCGACATTACCCGCGGAACAACCAGAGCCGGCACCGGGTTAGATTCAAATGCCTATGACTACACATGTGACCGACGTTTCCGAAGCCGATTTCCAGTCGGTCGTGATCGAGGGCTCGAAACAGACCCCGGTGGTCGTCGACTTCTGGGCGGATTGGTGTCAACCCTGCAAGACCCTGGGTCCGATCCTGGAAAAGGTGACCAATGAGACCCAGGGCTCGGTGCGCCTCGCCAAGGTCGATGTCGATGCCAATCCTCGCCTTGCCCAGGCGTTCGGGGTCCAGGGCATCCCGATGGTGATCGCTTTCAAGGACGGTAAGCCGGTGAGCCAGTTCACCGGTGCAGTGCCAGAGGCGGCCGTTCGCCAGTTCATCGCCCAATTGACGCCTCCCCTGGTCGATGAGGCAGTATTGGCGGCAGAGGCTCTGGCCGACGCCGGCGACTTGGCCGGAGCCGAGGCGGCTCTCAACAAGCTGCTGGTTGATCAACCCGCCAACCTCGAAGCCGGGCTGTCGCTCGCCACCCTCTTGATCGATCGGGGCGCTTCTCAGGAGGCGATCGAAGTCCTCTCGCTCCTCAGTGAGACTCCCGATGTGAAGCGGTTGTTGGCCGCCGCTCGATTGCTGGACGGCGGCGAGGTCGACCTCGCCAACCCCGAGGCTGCCCTCCCCCGCCTGTTGGAACTGGTGCAGGAAGGTGGCGAGGGTCGCGAGAAGGCCCGCCTGCAGATGATCGACCTGTTCGACGTCCTCGGCCCGGAGAACCCCTTGACCGTGGAGTTCAGACGCCGCCTCGCCAACGCGTTGTTCTAGAGGTCTGACAACACGCGACCCAGGGTTGTTTTCGTTGCTGAACAACCAAAACAACCCACAGAAAACCGCTAACCCGTCCTGCGTTGCTCGAGGAGTTGACGCACCTGAGTCAGAACCTCATCGGGCCTCTCCGTGAAGTCGAACCACGTGAAACGGAGAATGGTCCATCGGTGAAGAAGGGAAAGCCGATCCCGTCGTCGGTCTCTCTCAAAGTCAGCGGCCCTGGTGTGCCAGCGTCGTCCGTCTCCTTCGACACCGGCAAAGCATGCCGGCCACGCGAAGTCGATCCGTTCATCGAGATTCCATGGAGCCGGAAACTGCCACTCGGGTCGCGGAATCCCACCTCGATTGAAGAGAGCCATCCCGACTTGCTCCAGCTTCGAGGCGGAGACGAGCTCATCCCCTACCCTCTCCTCTAGTAGTTCGCGAATGGTCTTGGACCCAGTACGACCCGGGCGAGCAGTTTCCTCGAACATCGATACCAGCTCTTCGATTCGAACTCGGCTCGAGGCAAGCATCTCGTCCATCGCCCGGCCCACCATCCCCTTCTTACACACAGCAGCCAAATCGACCAGGGTTCGAGCCATGCTCGTCGTCCTGAGGCCGTCGATCGACACAACGTGGTCTGGTGCAAGATCGAGCGACCGGTGCACTGTGACGCCGGGATAACCGTGTGTGGTTCGGGCATGCACGGTCACCACTGCTCTACCTCTTGGAATGAGTGGAATGCCTTGGAGCTCTGCCGCCGATTCGTGCGAGATCGCGGCATCCGGCAGGATTGTTACTGCTCCTCGCATAAGGCCTTGGAGATCTCCGGTGACTCCATTTACTTGATATAGACCGTTGCGAACTCTTGTCCACAGTTTCTCCTCAACCCGCCACCTTATTGCTGACGGGGATAGACCATATTCCGTCGCCTGGCGACCGCTGATGAAGCTGGCCTGCGTTGCGGCCAGCGCTCCCAGTTCGAGATCCCTTTGCATCCATCAGATTGAACGGGAGCAGGGGTGCGGTCACAAGATGCGCGTGCGTCTGTGGGTTGTTTTGGTTGCT
>JANMST010000118.1:0-5871 GCA_031389635.1 Acidimicrobiia bacterium
GGCGCTGACCACAAGGGGCCCAGTGATCAAACCGATGTCTCCCACGAAACGGAACCGGCCCAGTCGGGCCCCGATCTGCCCCGGATCGGTGATATCACCGACGATCGTGGCGGCCACAGGCACCGCGAAGCTCGCCAAAGAGGTCGTCGGCTCCAATCAGCGGTACGAGTGTCTGAGGAACCGCTCCCAGGGTTAGGAAGACTGCGAACGACACGCTGTGCAGGACCGCCAGGGAAATCAGAGAAGTGCCCTCCCTGCTTGCTAGTGGAGAAACCCGACCGGGAGAGGCAGCGGTCGGCGACGGCTGCCTCGACTGAGTCATGAGGAGCACGATGGCCGTCGCCGAGGCCGCCCCGGTCGCGACGAACATGGTGAGGCGCCATCCGCCTGCCGACGAGAGGAGCCCGGCCACTGCGGGACCCACTGCCTGACCGCCAAGCAAAGCAGCGGAGAACACGGCCATGGAGGTGCCGCCGATGGCTGGCTCCTCCCACATTGGAGAAGAAGGTCATGCCGGTGGCGTTGGTGGTCGCCGACGAGATGCCGACCACGAACGCCGCGACGTAGACCCCGAGCGCCACGACGGACAGCCCGAGGATGAGACTGCCGAGGGCCACTCCTCCTGCGGACACAGCCATCAGGCTTCGGGCCTGGATCCGATCGGCGAGATGCCCTCCGGGGAGATCTGCCACCAGCCGGCCGATGCCGAAGGTGGTGGTCAACAGTCCGAGCTGGAAAGTCGACATCGACAGGTCCCGGCCGAACTCGGGGAGGAGAGCGATGCGGAAGAAGGCGATCGCGGTGAGGGTGAGGACTGCGGTCGACACCAGCCGGGACTCCCTCAGCCCTCCGGTGGCCCGGAGTAGATGGAGGTAATCTCGCATGGTTGGGCCGGCAATGCTACAAACGTTTGCGCAATCGCCCGCCCGTTCAAATATTCCCGGCCCCGTTCACCTACAGGCACCCATGCACCCCGAGGACACATCCGGATTTCGAGTCGTAGGCCACTCCGACCTCGACGGGCATGGTGACGGGATGCAGGTGATGCCCCTAGGTGACGTTCTCTACGTGGCCCATTTCGGACCCAGCGGGAAAGGGACCACGATCCTCGACATCTCCGACCCGACAAAGCCACGAGTGGTCCGACAATGGGATGCTCCTGCCGGGTCGCACACCCACAAGGTGCAAGTAGCCGACGGTCTCCTCATGGTTAACCACGAGCTGTTCCGCAGCGACGGCCCGGCACCAGTCGGCATGGCCGTCTACGACGTCGATGACCCATTCGACCCCCGCCGGGTCGGGTTCTTCGACACCGGTGGTCGTGGTGTGCACCGCATCGTGTTCGAGGGCGGGGACCTGGCCTATATCTCGGCCACGCCCGAAGGCTACACCGGCAGGATCTGGATGATCGTCGACGTGTCCGACCCCACCCACCCGACCGAGGTCGGTCGTTGGTGGTGGCCCGGCATGTGGCGGGCCGGCGGCGAGACCCTGGAATCACCCGCTAACGAGGAATGGCTTGTGCACCACGCCATGGTCCACGGCGATCGCGCCTACCTCGGGTTTTGGGACGGGGGCATGGTGATCATCGACATCTCTGACCCAACCGCGCCGAAGACGGTGTCCCGGCTCGGCTGGGACGAGGGGGGCCACACGCACACCTGTCTTCCGCTCCCCGATCGCAACCTCGTGGTCGTCACCGACGAGGCGATCGCCGAGGGTTGTGAAGGCGACCGTCACATGGCGCGGATCGTCGATATCTCGGACGAGACCGCTCCCTTCGTCCGATCGGTCTGCCCGGTGCCGGAAGGGGACTTCTGCAAACGAGGGCTGCGGTTCGGTGCGCACTGTCTCCACGAGAATCGCCCGAACAGCTACAGGAGCCAGGAGCTGATGTTCGTCACCTATTTCAATGCCGGCCTCCGGGTGTACGACATCTCGGATCCGGACAAGCCGGCGGAAATGGCTCACTGGATACCGGAATGCCCTCCCAAACAGGCGGCCGCCCAGATCAACGATGTGTACGTGTCCGACAATCTGACCGTCTACGCCACCGATCGGGTCAACGGGGGCGTCTACATCCTGGAGCCCGATCGGGCGTTGGCGGCCCGCATGAGACAGGCAGCTTGGTGAACCCGCCTAGGAGTCGACGATGACGACCTATGACATCCACTCCCATTGCATACCCGCACCGCTCCTCGACCTGCTGCGTTCCGAGGGCCCCCGGCTCGGTTTCGAGCTGAGAGACGATGGCAAGGGCGAGTACGCCGTTGTCCGTGATCGGGTGCGACTACAACCCTTCAACCCTATCCTCGGCGATCTGGACGCACGCATCGGCGCGATGGATGCAACGGGTGTCGACGTGCAACTGCTCTCCGGTTGGATCGACCTCACCGCATATGCCCTCGACGGTGAGGGTGGAGCCGAATACTCGAGACGGTTCAACGAGATAATCACAGCCGAGGCTGCCCGATACCCTGATCGCTTGATTCCCCTTGGCACGATCCCGCTTCAAGACCCTCGGCGGGCCGCCGAAGAATTGGATTTCGCGGTGAGGGAGCTAGGGATGGCCGGTGTGCAGATCGCTACCACAGTTGACGGCACCGATCTCGACAGGGCCGGGCTCGACCCCTTCTGGGAAGCGGCCGAGGGTCTGGGGTGTCTCGTCGTTATCCACCCTTGTGACCCTCTCCCCGGTGTTGACCTGTCCCGCAACTACCTCGACAACATGGTGGGTCGCCCGGCAGAGAGCACCATCGCTATAGCGCATCTCCTCTTCGGCGGTGCTCTCGAGCGCTACCCCGGGCTAATCGTCTGCGTAGTGCACGGTGGCGGTTTCCTTCCGTACCAGTTGGGTCGTATGCAGCGCGGCTTTGAAGCGGTGCCCAGGCTCGCGGCCCAGAACATCTCGACATCGCCGATCGAGTTGGCGGGTCGGCTCTACTACGACACCGTTCTCCACCACCCGGCACCGCTCGCCTTCCTCGTCGAGCTCCTCGGGGCTGACCATGTCGTCATGGGGACCGATTACCCGTTCCCCATGGGGGACCCGGCTCCCGTGGAGACGGTTAACTCCATCCCTGGTCTATCCGCCGAGCAGCGACAGCTCATCCTCGGAGGCAACGTCGCTCGTCTCCTCGAAAATACGAACGCGGTTAGGGCGGCGGCGTCACCTCGTCCCGGTAAACCGCCAACTGGGGCATGAAGCGTGCGATCGCCAGGGCGCCGATGACGCAGGCTATCCCGCCCGAGACCACCGAGAACCGGACCGAGGTCAGGGACGCCACAGCACCAGCCTCCAGATCACCCAGCCTGGGCGTGCCACCGACATTCGCTCGGGTCTGCGGACACAATCGAGCCCGGATCGAGCTCGGTCCTTCATCGGCGCTCCCGGGTGACTCTGGATGGGTCGCAGGAGAAGGTGCAGGGGTGAAGGTCATTGATACGATCGGTCTGGTAACGGTTGACGGTCTCGCTGCCCCCAGGTAATCCACCAGAGATAACGATTGTGCATCACGACGCTCGCTCCGCATTCAACCCCGAACTCGATTCGCTGACCTGTTTCGATTGTGGGGCTCACCATGAGGTCGGCCGGCTCCACACCACCTGTGAAAGCTGTGGGCTTCCTCTTCGTGTGAACATGAGGTTGAAACCGGACGCCGACCCGGACTCGGTGATCGACCGATCGTAGTCGTCGCTGTGGAGGTACCGGGGGGTGCTACCAATCCAGCCTGAGGCGGCCGTCTCGCTGACCGAGGGGTGGACACCACTGATTCGGGCCGACGCCTCCACCTGGATCAAGGACGAGGCTCGGAATCCCACGGGATCGTTCAAGGCGCGAGGGATGTCCATGGCCGTTTCGGCAGCCGTCGCCCTTGGGGTAAGACGCCTCGTCGCCCCTTCGGCCGGGAACGCCGCCGGAGCTCTTGCCGCCTATGGCGCCGCCGCCGGCGTCGAAGTGCTGGTGGCGATGCCCGAGGACACTCCACGGCCCTTCGTGGAGGAGTGCCGCCAGTACGGAGCACAGGTCGAGCTCGTCCCGGGCACTATCTCCGACTCGGGACGTTGGCTTGCCGACAATCGGTCGCCCGGCGACTTTGACCTGTCGACCCTGAAGGAGCCCTTCCGGGTCGAGGGCAAGAAGACAATGGGCTACGAGCTCTGGGAGCAGTTCGATGGAGACCTGCCCGACGTCATCGTCTACCCGACCGGTGGCGGCACGGGCCTCGTCGGGATGTGGAAGGCTTTCGGTGAGATGGAGACCATGGGTTGGATCGGCCCGGAGCGCCCACGCTTGGTTTCGGTGCAATCAGACGGCTGCGCACCTGTCGTCGAGGGGTTTCAAAACGGCAGGGAGCGGACCCTTCCCTGGCCCGACCCCAAGACCACCGCCTACGGGCTTCGAGTGCCCAACCCCATTGCCGGTTTCCTCTGTCTCCGTGCCCTTCGTGAGACGAACGGCACGGCGGTCGCGGTCCCCGAGGCGGAAATCGCTCCGGCCGCTGGGGCGATGTCGGCGGCAACCGGTGTGGACGCTTGCCCGGAGGCCGGAGCAGCATGGGCTGCCCTGGGGATTCTCAGAGATCAAGGTTGGACGGGAGACCCGGACCGCGTGCTCGTGTTCAACACCGGCACCGGAATCAAGTACCGCTGAGCGGGGCTTCAGCGTCCTTCGGTGCGGGGATCGAGAGCGTCACGGAGACCATCGCCCACCAGGTTGAACGAGAGCGCCCACAGGAACACCATCAGGCCGGGAAAGGTGGAGGTCCACCATCGGCCGGCGATGATGTCGGCTTGGCCCTCGCTCACCAGAGTGCCCCATTCCGCCTGACCGGCGACGGCCAACCCGATGAAGGCGAGGGTTGCTCCCAGGAGGACGGCGTGACCCATGTCCAATGTGGCTTGCACGGCCACCGGTGTGATCGAATTGGGCAGGATGTCCCTTCGAATGATCCCGAACTTAGATTCTCCGATAATCCGCGCCGCGTCGACATAGTCTTCCTCGCGCACCTGGAGGATCTGGCTTCGAATGATCCGCGCGTAACGCGCCCACATGATTGCAGCCAGCGCCACAACGATGTTGATGAACGATGGCCCCAGGATCGCGGCGATCGCCAAAGGGAAGACCAGCGTGGGTATGGAGAGGAAGACGTCCACTGTCCTCATAAGAAGGGCGTCGACTTTGCCGCCCAGGATTCCGGCCGTGCACCCGACGATCAGACCCATTAGGACTGCCCCGGCCACTACGTAGATCGATAGCTGCAGTGACAGCCGCGCCCCCCAGACGATGCCGTAGAGGACATCTCCACCGAGGCGGGTGGTGCCGAGAGGGTGACCTTCGCTGCCGGGCGGGACGGCTACCGCGGTCAGGTCGCGCGGCATTTGATAGGCGCCTCGGGGGTTCTGGTCCACGATCAGGGGAGCGAAGATCGCCATCGCCAACATGAGGGCGATCAGTGTGGCGCCGAAGGCCGTGCTCCCACGGCTGAACACATCTTTGGTCGTACCCCACAGGCGACGGGATTTGACCCTCAGCGGGGTGTCTCGGAGCACACGTGGGGCTGTCTCGGTGCGGACCGCCTGGAACCACATGGTCAGGTCTTCCTCAGCACGACGCGGCGGTCCAAGTAACCGTACGTGACATCGACCAGCAGGTTGACCGTCAGGAAGAGGATGCTCGTGAAGATCACGAATGCCAGCGTGGTTGCTTGGTCACCGCTGAGCACCGATGCGGCCATCCAACTGCCCAGGCCGGGCCAGCCAAAGATGGTCTCCACGACGACGGTGCCCTCGAACATGATCCCGATGGAGAGTCCGATCACGGTGATCGTGGGGATGAAGGCGTTGCGGCGGGCGTGACGGCGGATGACG
>JANMST010000146.1:0-13273 GCA_031389635.1 Acidimicrobiia bacterium
TTCCTGATCGATGGCGCCAACGTCGTTGGGTTAGTGGATGTCGACACCGCCGGTGCCGGAGAGCGAGCCAGCGACCTCGCCAATGCGCTGGGGCACCTCAGCACGCAAGGTCTCACCTCGCCTGCGAAGCAGGACGTCGACCGGTACGGCGCTTCCGCTATCAAAGACTTTGACCGTCGCGTGGACCCGGTCGGGTTGCGCTTGCGGGTCGCAGGCGTAGTGCTTGGCCTCGCCACCGGACCGTTCAGGGTTCAAGTCAGCCGCTGGCCAACTGAGACAGAACGGCGAATCGCCCTGGCCGAAAGATGGATTGACTCGGCAGGGTCTCTCGGCTGATTTCTTGGATCGGCTGTAACGGTTTCGTTCCTCGCTTCGGTAACACCTAAGACAGGTCTGACTGGCGACACCGACTGGTCGCGTATCTAGCGATCGAGCATGGGCCAGCGGCGAAAGGAAGAATCGCGATGCCCATTCCCCTCAGATGGAAACAGATCGCTGGGACGGTCTCAGTGGTTGTCGTCATGTCGGCTGGTGCGGCGTTTGCGCAGCAGGGGGCTGAGCCGGCAGAGATCGAACTCGACGATGTCGTTACCTTGTCGGAGGCCACGAGCTCGGCTCCAGTGGAGTTTTTGGTCGAGACGACGGGGTCTGCCGCCGACGATTCGCTGGCCTCCCCGTTTGACAGTCCGAACCTAGATGACAGCACCGACACCGATGGGGATGGCTTGACGGACGTAGCCGAGAAGGCGTTTGGCACCGATCCCACCAACCCTGACACGGATGGCGATGGGTTGTCGGATGGGGATGAGGTAGCCGAGTTCGGGACAGAACCGCTGGTTGCCGATACCGACGGGGATGGCTTTTCCGACGGTGAGGAAGTGGTCGCTGGCACCGATCCACTCGACCCGACAGCCTTCCCGGGGCAGGAGCCTCCCGACGAGCCCGACACTTCGGACAGCGTCGACAGTCCTGATGGCGATGACGTCAGCGCCGACAGTCCTGACGTTCCCGACAGTCCTGACGTTCCCGATAGCCCGGACGTTCCCGATAGCCCGGACGTTCCCGATAGCCCGGACGTTCCCGACAGACCGGATTCCGACGGAGACGGCTTGTCGGACATTGCCGAGGTCACCCTCGGTACCGACCCCAACGACCCCGACACGGACGATGATGGGTTGTCGGACGGGGAAGAGGTCACCCACCATGGGACCAATCCGCTTCTCGCCGATACGGACGGTGACGGTTTTTCGGATGGCGCGGAAGTCGACGCCAGCACTGATCCTCTCGACCCAGCAGACTTCCCGGGGCCGGAAGACAGCCCTGACAGCGAAGACAGTCCTGACAGCGATGGCAGCTAAGACCGACCTGGCGCCCACTTGAGACGGACGTGAGGCCCCCACCAAGGGGGCCTCACCCTGGGTCCGGGGCCGATTGGAGAGGTAGTTACGGTCAAGTGGGTCGGGAGGCACGCCGATCCATATGGGTGGACGGTTTCAATCGCGCGGTTCGTTCTGGTCGGCCTCGACAGCCACGATCCGGCGAACTTGTCTCGAGCACTGAGCTGATGGCGGCGGACTACGACAGCTTCGCCAGTCTTCTCACGGCCGCCCAGAGCGGGGACGAGGGTGCATGGTCGGTGTTGTACAGGAGCGTCGCTGCCAGACTGCTCGGCTATCTGCGTGCTCGCGGCGCCATAGATCCAGAGGGGCTTTTGGGAGATACCTTCCTCCAGTTAGCTCGCAACCTTCGCAAGTTTGACGGTAATGAGGCAGGATTTCGATCTTGGGCATACACGATCGCCCACCACCGGTTGATCGACGAGCGACGTGGCCTTCTCCGGCGACCAAGCGTCCCGATCCACCCGCCGACCGAAGTCGCTGATTTGGACGCTGGTGTCGATGTTGAAGCGGATGCCCTTCAGGACATGGAGAGATCGCTGCTCGAGGATCTTCTCCAGGTGCTCAGTGACGACCAACGAAACGTCGTACTGCTAAGGATCCTTGGTGGGATGTCCACCTCTGAGACCGCAGCCGCCATCGGCAAGAGCGAAGGAGTGGTGCGAGTCCTCCAACACAGGGCCTTGCGGACACTAAAGGAAAAACTGACCGGAGATGTAACGCCGTGGGACTCGTCAGCGGTTACTCCGGTGAAAGGGCAGTAACTGGGGCTATGGATGGCTGACATGGAAATGCACGACGGACATCACGAAGACGAATTTGCCGGGTTCGAAGATGTTGTGGCTTTGATCGAGAGCGCAGCGACGGAACCCGAGCCGATCGTGCAGGCATCGCAGATTCGGGCCGCGGCGGCGGCGGCCTCCCTGTCGGGTGTTCGAATGCTCCAACCTAAGCGTCGGGGTGCGCCGCGGACCCTGAGTGGGGTACTAGGGCGGGTCGCCGCCGCGGTTGTGGCGACGGTTTTCGGTGTCAGCGGCCTTGCCGCGGCGGGAGTGTTGCCCGATGGCGCCCAGGACGCAGTAGCCGGTGTCTCCGAGCTGGTCGGCATCAGGTTGTCGATCGCCCCATCCCCTGCCGATCCGTTGCGTGTACAGGATTCATCTGTGAAAGATGGTTCGGTCGCGAACGAGATGGACCCATCGACGACCAGTGGGGACGACTCGGGGGTCAACCTCCCACCCGAGTCAGGGGTTTCAGCTGATGATTGCGATGACACCGATTTGGGCGAGCAGGAAGAACTGATCCCGTCGGGCGACTTGGGCGATGACGATGAGGGCGACGACGACTCCGATGATGAGGCCGCCTGTCCCGATGATGAAGCCGACGAGAATAGCGACGGCCACAGTGATGACGGCGAGAACGATGACGGCGAGGACGATGACGGGGAGGACGATGACGGCGAGGACGATGACGGGGAGGACGATGACTGAATACCCAAGCACTGCTGGGCGAGCACGGATGCTGGGATTCGCTGCCGGGCATACTCCCCTGATAGCGGTGGTGGGACCTGTGTGCTGGACGGATCCCCGTGCCTCGATCGACTGGCGTCAAGCGGTTCCAACCCCCCAAACGGAGCACCGCCACGGTGATCCAACTCGCGACGGCAGACTTGGCGAACTCCGTAACTCAATACTCCGTTGGGTCCGCGTCAGAGTATGAAAAGGATGCGCAACGGTCATCACGCTTGCTGACCGAGAACGCCTGTCGGAGTTGGTGCTTGAGGCGTTGGTTTTAGTAGGACGCTTGTCTTGTTTTGCGTTGGACGGAAGAGGCCATTTTCGAGTGATCTCATCCGAACATTTAGCGGTACCCAAGCCAGATCCGAAACTGTGCAGGTAGGGGCGCTCGCGGCCGAGGTTGGTGCGAGATCTATGGTTGTCTCGGTCTTTTATCGGTCCGGCAGCGCTTAGGTTCTTGTCCGCGGTTTGTCCGCGAGGGGTGAGAGGTGGGTTACACCTTGCTTCGGTCCGAAAGCAGCGAAGCCCTCATTCGAGGCGGCTTTTTCAACGATTATCAACCGTTCTTCGCCAAGCGAGGTCCCAAGGCGGTCCGCTCTCATGTGCCTCTCACATTGTTTGGTCATACTTCGGTCATGCGGGTGTTGCTGGTTGAGGACGATGTGCGTATGGCTAGCGCAATGCACCGGGCGCTCCGAGGTGCCGGGGTCGTAGCCGACGTTGCTGGCTCTGCCAGCGATGCCCTTTGGATGGTGGGGGCGGTGGGCTATGACGCCATGGTGCTCGACGTGATGCTGCCCGATATGGACGGTTTCGAGGCTTGTCGGCTGCTGCGCTCCGATGGCGTCTGGGTGCCGATCATCATGGTGACGGCCCGCGACGCGGTCGAAGACAGGGTGCGGGGTCTCGATGCCGGTGCCGACGATTATCTGACCAAGCCGTTCTCGCTTGCCGAACTGCTCGCCCGGTTGCGGGCTCTGGTCCGGCGAGATCCGGTCGAGCGACCGTCGGTGATCGAGGTCGGCTCGCTCCGGCTCGATCCAGCCGCGCGGCAGGTATGGCGGGGTGATTTCGAGATCGTGCTGTCGGCGCGCGAGTACGGGTTGCTCGAGACTTTCATGCGCCGGGCGGGCCAGGTGCTAAGTCAGCAGCAGCTCCTCGATGCTGCCTGGGACTTCGCATACGAGCATCGGTCGAACGTGGTCGAGGTGTATGTGCGGTACCTGCGGGAGAAGATCGACCGACCTTTCGGGCTGCGCTCGCTCGAAACGGTTCGCGGCCTCGGCTATCGCCTTCGTGCGGACGGTGGCATCTGAGTCGGCTATCGATCCGCCTCAAGCTAACCGTCGCCTTCGGATTGGCGATGCTGTTGATGCTCGCAAGCGCGGCATTGTTCGTGTACCTCCGGTTGCGAGCCGACCTTGATGACAGGATCGATGCCAGTCTGATTTCAAGGGTCACGGCAATTCTCAACGAGGGAACGCCCGTGCTCACGGGTGTCGCGCTCGAGGATCCCGAAGAGACCTTTGCCCAGCTGCTGTCACCGGCTGGGGAGGTGCTCGACTCGGTCGGCACTCTGCAGGGCCCGGCCCTTAGTCCCGCCGAAGCGCAACGCGCGGTATCGGAGTCGGCCACATTCGAGGGAGACTTCCCGGGCGTCGACGGACAGGCCCGGATCCTCACTCGCCTCGGTCGGGATCGAGCGACGATCGTGGTCGTGGGTCAATCGCTGGTCGATCGCAACGACGCGCTATCCAACGTCGTGTCTTCCTTCGTGGTGGGCGGTGCCGTCGCGATCTTGCTTGCTTCGATGATCGGATACCTCCTAGCGGCGGCGGGATTTGCTCCGGTCGAAGCCATGCGGCGTCGTGCCGGCGAAGTGTCTTTGCTGCCAGGCGATGAGGATCTCCCGCTGCCCGTCGCCCATGATGAGATCCGACGGCTCGGCGAGACGCTCAATGAAATGCTGGGACGACTGAGAGCATCCTTCGAACGCGAGAGCCGGTTCGTTGCCGACGCCAGCCATGAGCTTCGAACTCCTATCGCCATCATCAAGACCGAACTCGAGGCTGCGCTCCAGATCGTCGGGTCCGACGCGTCGGTGCAAGCGTCGCTGGTTGCCGCCATCGAAGAATGTGATCGGCTTGGTCAACTCGCCGAGGATCTGCTGGTGATCGCCCGGGCTGGCGACGGGCAACTGCCGATCAGGCCCGAACCCACCAACCTGCTATCACTTCTCGATGGGGTGCGTGACCGATTCGGGGACCGCGCCGGAAGACGGGGTCGGGTCATCCGGGTCGAAACTGACTCCAACCTGTTGATGTATGTTGATCCGATTCGCTTTCGCCAGGCGTTGGGCAACCTCGTCGAGAACGCGTTGCGTCACGGTGAAGGCGAGATCGTGCTGGTCGCCCGAAGCTTGACCGGTGGCATCGAGGTCGACGTCTCCGACGAAGGTCCCGGACTTCACCCGGACGTGGCGGCACGGGCCTTCGAACGTTTTGCCAGCGGCGATCGCGCCCGCAGCGGTGGGGGCGTCGGTCTCGGGCTTCCGATCGTGCAGGCAATCGCAGAGGCCCACGGGGGAAGTACCAGGGTCGTCGGCACCGCTCCGACAACCCTCCGCATCTGGCTTCCCAACCAGAGATAGAAAAAAGTCTCCAGCGCCCACCGTTCTCACATCCCTCTCAGGTGGGCTTCGTAGGTTGGCCATGACACCAGCTGATCGAGTGAAGGGAATTGCAATGGCCAGCACAAAACGAACTTTGACGGCAGCACTCATAGCCGTCGCCCTTGCCGGCGCAGCCTGTACCGCCGCGCCGCGCACCGCCGAACCGGGGGCAACCACCAGCGCCTCCACCGCTAATGAGCACGCAGCGGCGGGTACGACCGTCGAATGGCCGGTCACGACCTGTGGCACCTACAGCGGGGAAGGCTGCGCCCCGACTAGTGCACGGGTCGATATCGAACGTCCCGTGTTCTCGAATCCGACAGAGATCACCAACCCCCTGTTTCCGATCAGCGCTCTCGACTCGGTGGTGCTGCTCGGTGAGGTAGACGGGCTTCCCTTCCGGTCGGAGACCACCTTGATCCCGGGCCAACATACGGTGATCGTCGATGGCGAACCGATCGAGGTGGTGGTGTCGCAGTACATGGCCTATCTCGACGGACGCATCGAGGAGGTCGCCATCGACCGCTACGCCCAGGCCGACGACGGGTCCGTCTGGTATCTCGGCGAGGATGTTTTCGACTACCGCGAAGGCACCGTTGCGATCACCGAGGGCACCTGGCTCGCGGGCCGGGATGGGCCACCGGCCATGATCATGCCCGCAAACCCACAGGTCGGCGACGTATTCCGGTCCGAGAACGTGATCGGAGTCGTCTTCGAGGAACTCGTGGTGAAGGCGATCGACCAGTCCGTCGACGGTCCCCGAGGACCGGTGGGCGGGGCGGTCATCATGGAGGAACTGCACCTCGACGGCTCCCTCTCCGACAAGATATTTGCGCCCGGCTACGGCGAGTTCGACAGCAGCCACGGCGCCGATGTCGAGGCGCTCGCCCTCGCCCTCCCAACCGACACCATCCACGAACTGGTGCCTCCACAGCTCCGGCTCTTGTCGACAAGTGCCTGGGGGATTCTCGAAAACGCCCGGCTCGAGGACTGGGAAGGGGCCAATCCGACCGTGACCCGCATGCACAGCCTGTGGCAGGAACTGGAAGCCAAAACCTATCCGGCGCGGGTCGTCGACACCATGAACCGGGCGCTTGAAACCTTACAAAACGCAGTGACCGAAGAGAGCTCCGCCGCCTCGTCACAAGCCGCGGTGGAGGTGGCCCAGTCGGCGCTCGACCTCGAGTTGCTCTACGTCGGGAATGTCGAAATCGACCGTTTCCATCTCCACTCCCAACAACTGCGAGTCCACGCCGCCGCCAACGACCCGGCCGGAGTAGCCGGAGAGGTCGCGGTGCTCGAATGGAGCCGTGACCGCCTCGCAGGCACATTGACTGAGACGGAGGCCACCGTACTCAATGCCGAGCTGGCTGCACTGCGGGGCGCTTCGAACGACGGCAACGTACAAGCCGCCGCCGATCATGCCGCCCGGGCCGCCGCCCAACTTCGCCGTGTCTAGTCCGCGGAAGGATTGAAAAAAACCTGACAACGCCGAGAGGCGATCCAAAGCAAGAATCCGGTCTGGTGCTGCTTTCCCGGAATAGGGACCCTGCAACACCAGATCGGAACGGCTAGGTGTCGCTCATTTTTCGGGAAATGTGATAGGCCTCGCTCTGCTCCGCAGCTCGTATTTCTGAACCTTGCCAGTGGACGTCCTGGTCAGGGACGTGAACACGATGGCCTTCGGGGCCTTGAATTGGGCCAACCGCAAGCGCACGTGTTCAATCAGGTCCCCATCGGGGACCCCTTGATCGGGGCGGACTGCCTTCCGACACGCGGGAGCGCACGTCGCGAGGTCCAACCATTTTGGGGGTGCCTCTACTCTCTGAGCGCGTCGCGAGTACGTTGATCTTGTCCGCGGCTTGTGCGCGGCGCAATGCAAAAGGACTTGAATCGCTGCGAAAAGATGCAACTGACAGCACCACATTCGACGTCTTCGTGGCCCAAATGCCGTGCGAATCGAGTTCCGAGAGTCAATCGCGGACACTGGCGCATCGGAGAGGGCTGACTGTTTCGGGTCGGAGCGCACAACCGTTCGGACGGCAGATCTTGGTCCGCGTTTGGTCCGCACGAAGGTGCGAAATGATCCGCAATGGTGAGGATCGGTGAGGACAGAAAAGCCCTGTCGCGCCTTGGGACCTTGGTGTTTCGCCTGGTCTCGGGGTGGGGCTGATATTCCCTTACAAGGAAGAGGCCGGCGGTTCGAGCCCGTCAACGCCCACCGACAACGCTGTGGACCGTCTACGACAAAAAACGAACTAACGCAGCGCCGGATGAGGTGCGATACCCGGAGTCCAGGCCGGTTCGCCGGTCTCGCTGATGTGGGGGCGGTCGGCGGCGGTGACCCAGAAACCGACCAGTGAAGCCGGAATGTCTGGGTGCGGGTTGAAGGCCCGATGCACCGCCCCGATCGGCTCGGTGTAGACCTCGCCCGCCGAGTAGTGCTCGCTCATCCCCTCGTACTGGAGGGTGACGATGCCGCGGAGCAGGACGAAGTAGACGACACCATTGTGAATATGCCAGGACGCAGTTTGTCCGGGGTTCAGCTCGGAGAGCTGGATGTTGATCCGCGACTCCGGATCCCGGGGGAGACGGGCCTCGACCTGGTCGAGGAGAACTTGGCGTACGTGGTTGCCCCCCTCAGGCACCAGCCCGGTGGTCTTAAGGGCAAGCGTGGCTGGGTCTACGGTGAATCCGGTCATGTCATTCTCCTTCGAAGTCCGATTGTCCAGGTCGATTATCCATCCATCGCCTAAAACAGAAGGACGATGGTGGCTCCCATCAGGACCAGCACCGCTCCAGCAAAGAAGCGGGGATTCATCCGCTCGAATGGCTGGTGGAACATGATCGGCACCAGGGCCATGACGAAGAGCACCGACAGCTGTTGAATGGTGGTCGCTATGGCGATGGTGGTGAGATCGAACGACAGCCACTGTGACGACACCGCGATCGCACCACAGACACCACCGAAAGCCATCCAGCGAACCGCAGTGGCAGGCACCGGTCTCCTCCATCTCCCGGTGACGGTGAGCAGCAACGCATAGACCACCACGCTGAAGGCCAGACCGATGGTCAGGCCCGCCACCGGCTCATCGAATCTCTCCAGACCGAGACGGATTAGGAGCGGCGTCAACCCCCAGATCAACGCCACCGCGAGCCCGAACCAGGGCCGGCGCCACTCCTCGGACCCCGAGACCCTTCCACTGAGAGAGATCAACGCCACCCCGAAGACGGCCAGCAGCACACCCCCGGCGATAGCCACGGTAAGAGGCTCGTCGAGAGCGACCGCCGCCACCAGGGTGCCGATGATGGGCGCTGATGAGACCAGAGCTCCGGTGCGGGCGACCCCGATTGTCTGCTGGCTGAGAGCGAGCAGGGTCCAGCCTCCGACGAAGTGGAACAGTGTGGTCACTCCGAAGATCGCAACGGCGGACAATGGCGCCGAGAGAAGCAAGCCGAGGTCACCGAGGATGGCGATTCGCACCAGCAGGACGACCTCGACTGCTACCAGGAACCCGAAAGCGGTCCGGTAGGCATCCAGGATTTGGTTCGACTTCCTATTGGAAACCTGGAGGAAGGCGAACCCGATCGCCGCCACCAGGGCCCAGAGGGCCCCGTTCAATCGACTTCGCTCAGTGCCTCGGCGATGGCTTCGACCGTGCCCCCACCATGCGTGCCACCGAACCCAAGGATCACCATGTCGATCCCGGCTTCGAACATGGCCGCGGCCCGGTTTGCTACCTCAGCCGGGTCGGGGTCCGGAGGCACCGAAAGATGGCTCGAACAGGAGATCTCTTTCGGATCGCGTCCTACGCCTTCGCAGTGACCCCACAACACGTCCCGAAGCCGGAGCCACTCATCCTTCTCCTCTTCGACGAATAGAGCGTCCCACATCGATGCGAACCGTGCGACCAGTCGAAGCGTTCGCTTCTCACCCCTGCCCCCGATCACGATCGGTGGGCGCGGTTGCTGAATGGGCTTGGGCTCATTCCGTGCATTGCTGAGATGGAAGAATCGACCGTCGAAGTTCGAATGCACCTCGGTCAACAGGAGGTGGATGACCTCGGTGCCCTCCTCGAAGCGGGTCATCCTCTCGTCCACGGTGCCGAGGTCGAGTCCGTAGGCGTCGGCCTCGAGGTCGTACCAGCCGGCGCCAAGACCGATCTCGAGGCGGCCCCCCGAAACGATGTCGAGGGATGACGCCATCGACGCCAGCACGGCTGGATGCCGGAAATGCATGCCGGTGACCATGGTCCCGACTCGAATCCGCTTGGTCGCCTGGGCCAGGGCGGACAAGGTCACCCACGCCTCGAGACAGGGCCCATCGGTGTCGCCCCGGATCGGGTAGAAGTGGTCGAAGTTCCAGGCCGACTCGTAGAGGTCGATCTCGTCGGCCGCCTGCCACACCTCCAGCATCTGGTCCCACGTGGTGTGGTGTGTCGGTGTCTTCACCGCATAACGAGCCATCTCATCCTCCTTGCTTTCGGTTGGCCCCTAGAACCGCCGATCGCGTCTTTCTCGGGCCTGGAAGGACAAGAAGCCGGCCACACCCGGCGATCTATTGCACCCCCCGAGGCGATGTTATATCGTGCGGACCCAGGCCAGCAATCGATTGCTAAACCGCCGAGGAGGAGCGAGATGCGACGGAGGCTGAGGGACGGATCGATGGGATACTTGTCGGCGTGACCCGGGGTCGGCGGCGCGCCAATGTCTTTTTCGGCTCGAACCAGGGTCCGGACCCGATGGCCGCCAGGATCGATAGCGCGCGGGAGCGGTCGAGACGACCTCTGGTTGCCTCGGTCCGTGATCTCAAGGTCTTCTTCCAGACCAGGGCGGGATTGGTGCATGCCGTCGACGGTGTCTCCTTCGAAATCCGGGACGGGGAGACGCTCGGATTGGTCGGCGAGACGGGTTGCGGTAAGAGCGTGACCGCCCGGTCCTTCAACCGGCTGGTTCCCACCCCGCCGGGGGTCTACGCCGGCGGTCAGGTTCTCTTTTGGTACGAGGAGACAAAGGGCGAAGGCGGAGAGCCGATCGACTATCTCAGCCAGCCCATCGACCTCCTCGCGATCACGGACGAGGAGATGCGGGATATACGCGGCGACCGTATCGCCATGATCTTCCAAGATCCCGGAAAAGCGCTCAACCCGGCACTTTCGATCCGGGCCCAAATCGCCGAGGTCTTCCACCAGCACCGATCTGAGGAGATCCTGCGGTCTCTGGGGCCAGGGGTTCCCCGAATCATCCGCCGCGCTGCCCGGCAGCAGGACACCGCAATCGAGCGATTCCTCCTCAACATTCCTCCGTTTCGCTCCAAGGCGGAAAAGCTCAACGAGAAGATCGACGACCTGGTAGCGAACGCCCTGAGCGAGGTTCAAATCCCCAATCCCCGCAAGATCATGAACAGCTACCCCCATGAGCTGTCCGGGGGCATGAAACAGCGTGTACTTATCGCACAGGCGCTCGCGTGCAATCCCGACCTCCTCATCGCGGATGAGCCCACGACCGCACTCGACGTCACCATTCAGGCTCGGATCCTCGAGCTGATCGCCGAGCTGCAGGAGCGGCTCGAGACTTCCGTCCTCTATATCAGCCACGACCTGTCCCTGGTCAAGGAGATCTGTGACCGCGTGGCGGTGATGTACGCGGGTCGAATAGTGGAAACCGGCACCACGGAGGAAGTCTTCCGCAATCCAAGGCATCCATACACCCGTGGTCTGATGGCCGCGGTTCCCTCTGCCGCCCATCGACGAGGCGAGTTGGCCTCCATCGTCGGGAACGTCCCTGAGCTCGTGGATCCTGAGCCGGCGTGCCGGTTCAACACGAGATGCCCCTACGCGGTCGAGATCTGTCGGACCACCGACCCGCGGACCATCGACGTCGGGGCGAGCCACTCGGTCGCCTGTTTTGCATACGAGGTTGATGACACCGACGTCGTGCTCCCCAGGCTCGAAGCGTGGGTGTCGTGACTTCGCTTCCTACCGAACAGGAAACGAGCGAGCGTTCCACAGCCAAGCGCTCAGTGATCTCACTCCGGGGAGTCGAGAAGCACTTCCCGGTGAAGGAGGGCACCCTGCAGCGGGTCGTAGGTCAGGTCAGGGCCGTCGACGGCGTGTCCTTTGAGGTCCGCCCTGGAGAGACCGTGGGCCTCGTGGGCGAGTCGGGGTGTGGCAAGACGACACTCGGCCGGTGTATCAGCGGGCTCACGCAGGTGACCGCGGGCAAGATCTACTTCAGGCTGTCCGACGGGGATGCGGCCCGCCTCGACGCGATCGACGCCACCCCCGCGCCCAAGCGCACCCGCGAGCAGCTCAGAGATCTGGAGCGAATCGACGACGACCACCGGATCGACCAGCTCTCAGGCAAGGCCTGGAGGACATACCGCCGCAACTGCCAGGTCGTGTTCCAGGATTCGTTCAGCTCCCTCAATCCCAGACAGCTGGTGAAGGACATCGTTGGGCGACCTCTCCGCGTCTGGAAAGAAGCCTCAGGAGATGAGCTCACGAAGCGCGTCGTCTCACTACTCGAGAGCGTGGGACTCGGGCGAGGGCATCTGTATCGATATCCGCATCAGTTCTCCGGTGGCCAGAGGCAAAGGATCTCGATTGCCCGCGCTCTCGCGCTCGATCCCGAGTTCATCGTGCTCGACGAGCCCACGTCGTCGCTGGACGTGTCGGTGCAGGCTCAGATCCTCAACCTCCTCTACGACTTGCAGCGGGAGCGCGGGCTCACCTACCTCTTTATCAGCCACAACCTCGGAGTGGTTCGGCTGATGAGCGATCGCATAGCTGTCATGTATCTAGGAAAGGTCGCCGAGCAGGGCACGGCCAAGGAGCTGTTCGAGGATCCGCGGCACCCGTACACCGAGGCGCTGCTCGCCGCCAACCCCGACATCAACGCAAAAGTATCCGGGATGAGGGGGCTAAAGGGACATGTGCCCGATCCGGCCAACCCGCCTGAGGGGTGCAGATTTCACACCCGTTGCCCGGCGGTCACAAGGGCATGCGGCTGGGAGGTCGACGACGCCGTCAGCTGGCTGCAAGATCACGAGGCCTTGTCCGAAGGCCTCAGCGGTGTGGAACGCCGCACCAATTTCGACGCGACCTTGGTGTTCCACGACGAGGAAGGGGCGGCATCCGCCGTCGAGGCCTTCCGTCAGGGTGACGTTCCGCCTGCGATGCGGGCGGCGCTCCAGGACATGTCTACCGAAGGCAGGAAGGTGAACATCAGGTTCGTCGCGGTTCCGCCGGTCGAGCTCGAGCACATCGGCGACGGTCGCCTCACCGCCTGCATACTCCACACATCGCGCGGATTGCGGACCTAGAGGACCTTCAGCCGAGCGCGGACCAGAGCAGGCGAACCGCGGCGAATCCGAGCAAGACGAGGACAACCCGCTCGAATGTCTTCTGGTTGATGAGTCTGCCGATGCGTATACCTACCACTGTCACCGCCGCAACTGGGAGGATCGCCCATACAGCCTGAGTCGTCCGCTCGGGGGTGAAAGCCCCCAGGACCACCAGGGTCACCAGCTGGATCAGGCCGAAGACCGTGAAGGTGAGGCTCATCATGTGGATGAACGAGGACCGATTCATCCGGATGCTGTGCAGGTAGGTCATGATCAGGGGCCCGGCTGTGCCGGTCGCCCCGAGCAAACCACCACAGAGCAGGCCCATCGGGGCTGCGATCCG
>JANMST010000169.1:0-2928 GCA_031389635.1 Acidimicrobiia bacterium
CCAGCGAAACCACCGCGACCACTGCCGCCCCCACCGAGACCACCGTCGAAGGCGAGACCACCGCCAGCACGGAGACCACCGCCCCGGCGGCAGAAGGCGGCGGCACATTGGTGGTCGGTCGCACCGGAGATATCGACAACCTCGACCCGCATCTCGCCACCGCGTTTCAGACGATTGATGCCCTCGAATTGATCTACGACTCTTTGACCGAACTCGACGCCGATCTGAACGTTCAGCCCGGCCTCGCCAGCGAGTGGGAGTTCAACGACGACGGAACCGAACTGACCTTCCACCTGCGTGAGGGCGTCACCTTCCACGACGGCGATCCCATGACCTCGGCCGACGTGGTGGCATCTCTGGAGAGGGTGCTGGACGAAGCCACCGGCGCCGTGCAACGCACCAACCTGCTCTCGATCTCCGAGATCACGGCACCCGATGACCTGACCGTGGTGATGGCGCTTTCGGTCCCCGATGCGACGCTCCCGGCGGCTCTGACCGACGTCAACGTGGCGATCATGTCCGATGCCTCGATCGCAGCGGGCACCGCCGCCACCGAACCGAATGGCACCGGCCCGTTCTCATTCGTGAACTGGACTCAAGGCCAATCGGTTGAGTTGGATGCCTTCGACGACTATTGGGGAGAAGGCCCGTTCGTTGATGGCATCTTGATTCGAGTGGTGCCGGAGGAACAGTCGATGCTGGCGGCCCTCCAGGCCGGGGAGGTTCACCTCGGCGTGATGGGCAACCCCGCCGTGATCGAACAGGTGAGCGACCCTCTCATCCTCGAACGATCGACCGCAATGGGTTACTTCCCCTTCTTCCTCAACAGCGAGCGTGGACCGCTCCAGGAAAAAGAGGTGCGGCAGGCGATTTCATGCGCCATTGACCGCCAGGAACTGATCGACACTGCACTCCTGGGCGAAGGGGTCCCGACCGGGCCATTCGTCGAAGGAATTTTCCAGACCGGGCCCTTCGACGGGTTGCCGTGTGACGGAACCGACCGTGACATGGCTCGCCAGTTGCTGGCCGATGCCGGCTTTGCCGACGGCTTCACCATCGAGACGATCATCATCACCGGTGAGAACGACGCCGCCATCAACATCGGCCAGAACCTGCAGGCGCAGCTGGCGGAAATCGGCGTCAATCTCGAACTACAGCAACTGGAGACCAACGTCTACGTCGATCGCTGGCTAGCGGCCGACTTCGACTCGGCCTTGTCGGAGAACGGCGCCGGGCCCGACCCTCACAACACCTACGCCAAGTATTTCACGTCGCAAGGAAACTTCGTGAATGTCTCCAAGTTGAGTTCTCCGGAACTCGATGCGCTGTTCGCTGAAGGGCAGACGACCACCGACCCCGAGGCCAGGGTTCCGATCTACAACGAGATCTCGCAAATCCTGCTCGACGAGTCACCCTGGGTATGGCTCTATCGCGGCTACCGGTATCAGGTGCGAGTGCCAGAATTGGAAGGCTTCGTGCCTCATCCGACCGGGTCGCTTAAATCGCTGAGGCAGGTGGTTCTCACCGCCGGCTGACGGCTCCTTCAAGTCGGGCGCGCCAAGTCGGGCGGGGCGTGCCGGTGACGGATTGGGAAACCGCGTCCCAAGGAAGGGTGGAAATGGACGACGAGCGTCAGGCGATGGAACGGGTTTCGGCCGTGGCCGAATCTGCTGTCGCTGCCGGGACGGTGCCCGGTGCGGTCGCCCTAGTTCGTCATCGGGGTGAAGTCGTGTTTCACGAGGCGTTCGGCCTGGCCGCTACCGGGCCGAATCCTCGTCAGATGACGCCATCAACTCTGTTCGACCTGGCCTCGGTGACCAAGCCGCTAGTTGCTGCCAACGTGGCGCTGGCGCTGGTCGATCGGGGTGCGATATCGCTCGACGAGGAGGTGACCACCGTCCTGCCAGAGCTCAGAAGCTTTCGGGGGGCAGGGGTGACGATTCGGAGACTGTTGGCCCACACCGCCGGTTTGCCGGGTTGGCGACCGCTCTATACGGGCGCCGTCGGTCAGTCGAAGATCCTCAGTTCCATTGACGACCTGGGTCTAGCGGCTCCTCCTGGGTCTCGATTCGCCTACAGCGATCTCGGCTACATCACCCTCGGGATCGCCCTGGAGCGAATCGGAGGGAGTTCATTGCCGCAACTTGCGGCGAAGCTCATCTTCGATCCCTGTGGACTGAAACGGACCGGCTTTCTGCCCAGGTTTGCAGAGGCCGAGTATGCGGTCACGGAAGAGGGCAACGCCTTCGAAAGACGAATGGCCGAGTGGGCCGGTTTGGTTTTCGATGGCTGGCGCACAGCCTTCCACCCCGGGCAGGTGAATGACGGCAACGCCCACTATGGCCTTGGTGGGATCAGCGGCCATGCCGGGCTGTTCTCCGATGCCAACGAAGTCGGCGTCCTCGGCGAGATGTGGCTCCGAAGGGGGGCATGGGAGGGAACCCGCGTGCTGTCCGAAGCGGTGGTCGGGGTGGCGACCACCAACCAAATGCCAAGTCCTGATGCACGGCGGGGTCTTGGTTGGGATCTGACCAAGGGTCAAGGCCCCACCGTCGAGGAACTGACGAGAGCCGATGCTGGTTTCTTCCCTCCGACCGAATCTTCGTGGTCACCTAGGGCGTCGGGTGAGCTGCTCTCGTCGTCCGGCTTTGGCCACACGGGCTTCACCGGAACCTCGATCTGGATCGATCCCGGTCACGATCTCGTTGCAGTGTTGCTCACCAACGCCACCCATCCTTCTGTCGACCTCAACAAGCCGGTGAACGCGCTTCGAGCCCGCTTTAACAACGCGGTTGTCGCCAGCCTCGCCTCCCCATGAGGCGTTATCTACTGCGTCGCTCGGCCGAGGCGGTTCTGACCCTGCTCGGAGTGGCGGTTTTGGTGTTTCTCGTTTTGCGGGTCCTTCCCGGCGATGAAATCACCGCCCGG
>JANMST010000199.1:0-13627 GCA_031389635.1 Acidimicrobiia bacterium
CCCGGTTATCCCTCCGGCCAATACGACGTCGTTCTGGATTACGTCGACTCCGCCGGCAGCCAGCAGCCTCCGGGACTCGGGCAGGGAGCGAACCATTTCCCCGGCGGCGATCCTCATCGAAGTTTTCTCCCGCAAACGGGAGTAGTCGTCGACGGCATGAGTGTCGAGAGGCTCCTCCAACCAATAGACGCCGAGGTCGGCGAGGGCGTTGGCGCAATCGGTGGCAGTGGCAAGATCCCACCGAGGAGCGAGGTCACCCGGCATCCTCCATCCCTGATTGGCGTCGACCATAAGGTCGAAGTCCGATCCCACTGCTGCTCGACATTGCTCCACCACTCGGAGATCATCGCGCCAGTCAGGAGCGTGGAAGCGGATCTTGACGGCGGTGATCCCTTGTTGTTTCCAATCCAGCAAGCGCTCGGCCCGCTCACTTGCTTCGACCGGCTCTCCGCTAGACGCATAGGCCCGGAATCGATCGGTTTCACCGCCGAGGAATTTCCAGAGTGGCTGACCGGCTGCCTTCGCGACGAGATCCCAAACGGCAACTTCCACGGTCCAGTTGCGGCCCCCGTGGAAGTCGACCGTCTCACAAATCCCGAACACCGCGGTGGTGTCGGTCGGATCGAGTCCGACCAGCAGCCGCTCCAGCGTGGCCAGGTCGGGAACCGGAGCACCTCCGCAGTTGCCGGTGAAGCCTTCATCAGTCCGGACGGTGACAATGGTCTCCGGGAACAACGTTCTCGGAATGGGGTCCCACGCCGCCGCGAAAGGAGGGTCCAGTGGGAGCTGATACGAGCGCGCTTCCAGTGAACTGATCTTCACCGGAAGAGCACTCGTATCAGAGAGGTTGAATCAGTCTCCGAGGAGACCCTGGGCCTCAAGCCATTCCCGGGCGACCTCGTCCACCTCGCGCTGGTTGACGCTGACCTCGACCCCGAGCCGGGTCAACTCTTCGGTTGTCATACCCGCCGAGGCCCCGTCCAGAAGCGCCTGAAACGCATCGGCGTCACTCAGCTGCTCGAGGAAGTCGTTCCTAACGAGCGGAGCGATGTTCTCGGCAGGCTGCGTGTCGAGATCGTCCTCGAGCACCACGAAGCCGTACTGGACGATTGCTGGCTGGGTGGAGCAGAGCCATGCGAAATCGATGGCGTCACCGTTGAGGGCTTCGGCGATCGGCACATCGCAGGCGGCCAGAGACTCACGCTCGGCCGGCGGGTATGTGATTCCGTATTGCTCGAGCGCCCCTTTGCACAGCGGGTTCTCATCGCAGTCGGGGGGAAGCCCCCACCGAAGATCTGCCTGCACGGCGGCCAGATCGCTCATGGATGACAGACCGAGTTCGTCGGCAGTGGCCTGACGGACAACGGCAGCGTTCGTGTCCTCTCCAGGAGTGATGCCAAAGACGGTTATGCCCTTGTCGGCCAGGACAGTGGCCAAACGTTCACGGTTGGTCTCCCCGTCTCCCGTGATCTGTGTGGCGTCGTAATAACCGAGCCCGGATCCCACATACTCGGGGACCAGGTCGATCTGACCGTCCTCGAAGGCCGGGGCGCGTTCCTGCCGTGACCCAAGTCCAAAGGAGCGCTCGACCGTATAACCGGCGTCCTCCAAAACCAGTGCGTAGATCTCGGCCATCAGCCGCGATTCGTAGAAATTGTCGGAGCCAATTCTGACGGTGGGATCGTCGGTGCCGGCGGCCCCTCCTCCGCAGGCCGTTATCAAGAGAGCAAACACCGAACCGGCAACAACAAGACGCTTAAAACTCATAGTTCTCCTTCCAGGCTTAATACGCCGCCGCGGGCGCAAGGCTGGGAACGATAGTCATGGCAACGGAATCCGGTCCAAAGAACTTGAATCAGGAAGCCGGGCTCAGCGCCGGTTTCGGCAGCTCGAAGGACTGTCCCTCGGCGATCTTGACGCCATCGGGAGTGATTCGCCTTTGCAGGCCACCCAGCAGGAGATCGACAGTTACGGCCAGGACCGTTACCAGGATGGCACCGGAGATCAACTCAGGGATGCCGGCGACGCCGCGGAGACGGCCGTCGATGATGAAACGCCCCAAACCACCAAACGAGACGATGGCTCCGATAGTGGCGGTGGCGATGACATTGAGTACCGCGGTCCGGAACCCACCGACGATCACTGTCATCGCAATGGGCAGTTCTACCTGCCCGAGGATTTCCCGCTCTTTCAAGCCCATGGCCCGTGCAGCCTCGATCAGGTCGCGATCGACCGCCTGGAGACCGGCGTGGGCATTGACCAGGATCGGAGGGATGGCAAGCAGCACCATGGCCGTAAAGGTGGGGATGAACGAAAGGCCGAGGTTGGGGGAATAGCCAAGAACGGGTGCCAGGGATAGCGAAATCGGCAGGACCATCACCAAGACGGCGTAGGACGGGATGGCGCGTCCGATGTTGGCAAGGTTTATCGCCACGCCGGCAAACCGGCCGGTGTGGCCCGTGTACAAGCCCACCGGCAAAGCGATCACGGTCGCGACCGCCACCGACACGGCCGAGATCCACACGTGCTCCCAGAGGCGGACCGGCACTCCGGTCGAGCCCTGCCAGTTGGAAGGATCGGAGAACCAGGCGATCACCTCGCTCATCCGATGCCCCTCGCCCGGGCTGTCGCCCAGGGGGTGACGGCCTTCTCAAGCCGCACGAACAAGACGTGGGCCAGGTAGGCCAGTGCCACAGACAGGGCAGCTCCCATCAAGTACTTGGTGGGAAAGAGTTGTTGCAAGCCTTCTGTGATGAACTGTCCGAGACCGCCAAAGGCATCACCGAGGATTGAGGCGACCGTGGCTAACCCGATCACCGTGACCGCCGCCAGCCGCACCCCGGCGATCGTCAAGGGAACCGCCAGAGGGATCTGGACACGCCAGAGCCGTTGACGCCGGGTGTAGCCCATGGCTTCTGCTGCCTCCAGGACATCAGGAGGCACCGATTGGAACCCGGCGACGATGTTGCGGAAGAGTATGAGGAGTGTGTAGGTGGTCAGCGGGATAATCGCGGTTAGGAGGGAGAGACCAAAGATCGGTCTGAGGACCGCGAAGGCGGCAAGGCTTGGAACGGTGTAAAGCAGCCCGGTCAAGGCGATCACAGGGGTGTAGATCCTGGGCTGGCGGAGGGCCCAAATGGCAAGGGCGAGCGAGATTAGGAAGCCGAGCACCAGAGGCAGAGCGGTGAGTTGTATGTGCTGGAGCACCCGCTCGAGAATGTCGTCAGGGTTGGAGCTGATCCAAACCCAGTCGATCAGGGGACGGCCTTCCTGCAAGGCTCAGTCCTCGTCAAGCCCGTCTTGGGCGAGTGGGGAAATACTCTGGAGGCGGGCGAAATCGGCGATCCGGTCTACGGTCAGAACGCCGCGCAAGGCACCGTTGCGGTCAGCTACCAGACCGGCCTGGACGTCGGCTTCGAGCAACTGGGAGAGGGCGTCCTTCAAGGTGGTGCGTCTATCGAGAACGGGCGACGATGGATTGGCGAGGTCGGGGGTGATTTTCTCGATCAACAGTAGGCGTTCGCGATGAGCCCAACCCAGCGGTCGATTTTCGTGGTCCAGGATCAGGAGGTACTCGAACGGATGGCTCGCAAGCTTGGCCAGAGCCGGGGCCACCGGGTCGCCCACCCGAGCGGTGGGCACTGTCTCGAGGGCGACATCGCTGACCCGAAACAAAGACAACCGCTTCAAACCGCGGTCGGATCCGACAAACCTGGTTACGAAATCGGAGGCCGGCTGGGACAGGATCTCCGCCGGGGTGCCAAATTGAGCGACCGTGCCGCCGAGTTGAAAGACGGCAACCAGATCGCCCATCTTGATCGCCTCGTCGATGTCGTGAGTGACGAACAGGATGGTCTTGGCGAGGTCCTCCTGTAGACGCAGAAACTCATTCTGGAGCCGTTCCCTCACGATCGGATCGACTGCTCCAAACGGCTCGTCCATCAGCATGATCGGCGGATCTGCCGCCAGGGCGCGAGCGACGCCCACCCGTTGACGCTCCCCTCCCGAAAGCTGCGATGGGTACCGCCTGGCGTATTTACCGGGATCCAGGCCAACCAGCGCCATCAACTCCGACGCGCGTGTCATCCGGCGACTTTGATCCCAACCGAGCAAGCGAGGCACGGTCGCCACGTTCTCCTCGATTGTCTGGTGGGGAAAGAGACCCACCTGCTGGATAACGTATCCAATGCCGCGTCGAAGCTCGATCACGTCACGGCTCGACGCATCCACTCCATCGAGCAGGATTCGCCCAGAGGTCGGCTCGATGAGGCGATTGACCATCTTTAGGCTTGTGGTCTTGCCACATCCCGAGGGACCGACCAGAACGCAGATCTTTCCGGCCGGCACCTTAAGGGAAAGGCCATTGACCGCTCCCGGCGTACCGTTCTTCCCCTCGACCGCGTCGTAGTGTTTGGTGACGTGATCGAATTCAACAGTGGCCGCGTTACCGCCGTGGCTAGTCACTCGATTGAGTGTACGGCCAGGGTTGGCTGCACGCCCCACGGGCGCGACCATGATCTAGTGAGCGAGGCCAGGCGAAACCGAAGCTGTCAGCTCTCGAACCGCATGCCAGACCTTGGCCGATCCGTAGTCCCAATACTTAGTTCGCTCGACGACGATCGAACGGTTGCCCATGACCCCATCGGGAAGGACGCCGTTATGAATGCGAACGGTGCGGTAGAAGAGAGGAGACAGTTCTCGCGCGGCCCGGGCATGGGCCTCGCTGGCCCGCCAGGTTTCCCGGTCCTCGGCCACGTTGTGAAGCACCAGGTTCGCCCAGTTGCCATCGGCCAGCTCCATCGACGAGTAGCTGAGGATGCCCGGATATTTCTGAAACTCGAGGACGATCTCGAAGTTGGCCTCCTCCAGCGGAGCTCCGTCTCGTTCGAGATGTCGCTCACCGAAGAACCCGACCAGCTGAGCAGACCGCCGATTGTGAAGACTCATCCCGTCGCAGACCACGACGCGCCGCTTGAGGTCGTGGACCACCCACTCGATCGGGCGGTACGGAACGACTGTCAGACGGCCCGCATCCATCCGGATCAGGAGACCTCGCAAGTCTTCGAGCATGTATCCCAGAATCGCCAGGTCACGGGGATAGAGCCCCGGCGAGGTAAACGGACGTCGGGCTACAGACTGGTCGGAGGCGAGGACTCTGGCTGCCATCGGATTGATACTGCTGAGATTATCTTCGGCAGCCCAGGGGGGAAGACATGAGCCTGATATCGAGGACCTACCTCTCCCCCATCCAAAACAAGTTCTTCCAGGCCACCTGGGACTGGCTGGCTGCGCACTCAAACCTCGAATTCCGCCGGGAAGTGGTCGCTGCGAGCACCGGCGACCCTGATGTCCTCTTCATGTGCGGGTTGCCGACCGGGCAGCGGATCGATCGGTACGAGCCGCTGGTGGCCGCAGTGCTGGCCCAGGAACGCTACGGCGGGCGTCCTATCTACTTCGCCGACCTCGTCGTGCGAGGCGGGACGACGGGGCCGCCGAAGCCTTCGTGGAGGATCGCCTACAACGACAAGGAGTCCTTCTCCGGTTGGGTGGCACCGCGCTGGGGACTGGCGGCGCTCGGGCTCGAACCCGACGCGATGACCTGGGTCGTGACCGGATCGCACCTGGTCTCGCTCGAGGCGGTCACGAAAGGCGTGGCCGACGCCGCCGGAATCGACTCGATGGTCCTGGACCTCGTCAGCGGCGACGCCGCTCCGGCCGCCGGTCTGGTGACGATCGAGAGCTTCGGCCCCTGGCCGGCTCCGCCGATCTCTACCTCGATCGGCATGGATCAGGCGGTGCGCGCGGAACTCGCCAGCGTCCTGACTTCCATGCACGAGGATCCCGGTGGTGCCCACCTCCTCGCCACCTGGGGAGTGGAACGACTGGCCGCGGTGGATGCTGCCGAATATGAGCGCCTGGCCCGCTTCGCCGGGACGACGGCGAGTCAGTGACATTCTCATGACGACTCTGTGGAACGCCCGGCTGATCGACGGCCTCGAAGTGCGATCGGCCACCTCAGTCGTAATCGAAGAACGGCGTGTGGTCTCGATTGAAGGGGCCTCCGGTTCGAGCCTTCCGACGCACGCAATCGACCTGACCGGTCGGACAATCGTGCCCGGGCTGATAGACGCGCATTGCCACTTCATGTCCGACCTAGATCGGAGCCCCGGTTTCGGTCCGCCCTCCCATCGCCATGGCGAGCCCCCGCGTCCCCGCGAGCTGGGCTATTTCGTTCTGGCTGCCTCGGCTCAGGCGATCCTCAAGTCGGGTTTCACGGCGATCCGCGACCTCGGGAGCTACGACGACGACGCCCTGGCAACGAGCAAGGCCGTCGACCTCGGGATAGTTCCGGGGCCGCGCATTTTGCGCCGCATCATCAGTGCCACCGCCCCCGGTGGGGCGATCTTTGGCACGATGTACCGTGAGGCCAATGGGCCCTGGGAGATGCGGGAGGCGGTGCGAGAGCAGATCCGCCGCGGTGCCGCCTTCGTGAAATTCATGGCGACCGGAGCCCGCTCGGTGGTCGACGAGGACCCCGAGCCGGCCCAGATGACCCAGGAGGAAATGTCCGCGATCGTCGACGAGGCCCATCGCATGGGAAAGCGCCTGGCTGCTCACGCCGAAGGCCTTCATGGTGCGCGGTGGGCGATCGAAGCCGGGGCCGATTCGATCGAACATGGCCTCTCACTACACCGCGCCCCCGAACTACTCGAGACAATGGCATCGAAAGGGATCGTTCTGGTGCCGACGCTCACGACCTTCCACGACCTGGCCGAGCGCTTTTCCACCAAGTTTGCCGATTCGCTGGTCGATCAGGCCAAGCGGCAGCTCGACGAGGCCTATCGAACGGTGGAGGCAGCCCGCCTGGCGGGCGTCACGATCGCATTGGGATATGACAGCGGGCCGCCCGGCACCTCGGCTCAGGAGATCCTGCGACTGAATGAGGCGGGCCTCGAATCTCTCGAAGCGATCGCCGCCGCCACCACAGGCGGAGCCGCCGCCTTGGGCCGGGCCGATCTGGGAAGGCTCACCCCCGGGGCTTTCCCCGACCTGGTCGTTGTGAACGGGCGACCCGACGAAGATGTCCGGCTTCTCGCCAGCCCGACAACTTTGAGTTCGTCATGAAGGACGGAGAGATCGTCAAGTGAGCGGGCGTGTCGTGATCGTCGGCGCCGGCATCGTCGGATCCGCCACGGCCTATCACCTGGCCCGGCTCGGCTGGACCGACATCGTGCTGATCGATCAAGGAGACCCCATCGAGAACCCGGGCTCGACCTCGCACGCACCAGGCGGGGTCGTGGCTTTGTCCCACAACAAGCTCCTTACTCAGCTGGCGGTGTACTCGAGCCGTCTCTATGCCGCACTCGAGCCCTTCTCGCCCGATCGCAAGATGGTCAATCGCCTCGGCACCCTCGAAGTGGCGATCTCGAGCGACCGCATGGCCGACCTGGTCAGGCTTCACGGCGAGTCGCTCAGCTTCGGCACTCAGGCCGAAATTCTCACTCCAACTGAAGCCGCCGGAGTGCTGCCATACCTCGACCCCTCAGCCATGGTTGGAGGGCTGCTCGTGGCCGAGGGCGAAGTCGTCGCCGCTGCGCACGTCAGCGGCGCCCTGCAAAGAGACGCTGCCGCCCTGGTCCCCGCCTGGCAGGTCCTGGGCAATACCGAAGCGACCGACATCGACGTGCAGGCAGGGAGAGTGCGGGCGGTTATGACCTCGAACCCGGGCCATCCTCGTCTCGACTGCGACTACGTCGTGATCGCCACCAACATCTGGGCCCCGCTCCTCGGCGACCGGCTCGGGGTGCCGATACCGCTGATGGGTTACGAGCATCAATATCTCATCAGCGGACCGCTTCCCGAGCTCGACCGGTTCGACCCGAGCAATCCCGACGACGAGATCATCTATCCGTCGGTCCGCGAGCTCGACACCTATCTCTACTTCCGTCAGCACTGGAACACCTTCGGAATCGGCAGCTATCGCCATGCCCCCCGACCGGTTCCCGCCCACCAACTAGGGAAGAGTGCCATCCATCCATTCACCCCCAACGACTTCGAGGGCGAGCCCTGGGACAAGTCCCGCCGACTGTTTCCGTTCCTAAATCAAACCGACTTTCGCTCCTACCCGAAGCAGATCAACGGGATTTTCGCCTTTAGCGTCGACGGGATGCCAGTGGCAGGGCCGACCCTGATCGAAGGCGCCTGGGTCGCTGCCGGATCCTGGCTGACCCACGCCGGGGGAGTTGGCAAGACCGTCGCTGAGTGGATGACCGACGGAGACACCGAATGGGATGTTCGTCAGATGGACGTCAACCGTTTTCACGCATTCCAGACGACACCCAAGTTCATCGAGAAGGTCTGCAACAAGAACTACGCCGAGATCTACGACATCATTCACCCAAGGGAGCCCATCTCCGAGCCGCGCAACGTCCGTCTCACTCCGATGTACCGACGCCACGAGGAGATGGGGGCGGTATTCACGACATTCGCCGGTCTCGAACTGCCCAACTGGTTCGAATCGAACGCAGACCAACTCCACAAGCATCGTCAGCTGATCCCGGAGCGGGGTGGGTGGGCAGCGATGCACTGGTCGCCGCTGCAAGGGGTCGAGCATCTCGCCACCCGGGAAGGGGTCGGCCTATTCGACCTCACAGGTCTGTCCATCATCGAGGTGGCAGGCCCCGACGCCCTGGCTCTGGTCGACACTCTGTCCTCGAACAAGGTGGATGTCCCGTTGGGAAGAGTGGTCTACACGACCTGGCTGACCGAGCGCGCCGGGGTTCGACGGGATCTGGCGGTCGCCCGACTCGGTCCGGATCGCTTCTGGATGGTCGTGGGAGAGGGCACCCGACCCCGCGATTTCGACTGGGTCCGGAGAGCGGCCGGTGGCCACGGCGTCGCCGTCATCGACCTCTCCGATTCCTACACGGCGATCGGACTGTGGGGACCGCAAGCACGCAACGTCTTGTCGAAAGTCAGCACGGCCGATCTTTCGAACGAAGCATTCCCGTACTTCTCGGCTCGCTGGATCGATGTGGGCTACGCCCGGGCCCTGGCCATCAGGATCTCCTACGCGGGCGAACTCGGTTGGGAACTCCACCTCCCCTATGAATTCGGGCTGCCGGTTTGGGACCTGCTGATCGCAGCGGGCCAGGCCGAGGGAATAACTGCGGCCGGAATGGGAGCCTTCGATTCCCTCCGGTTGGAGAAGGGATACCGGGGATGGGGCACCGACGTCTACACCGAATACACCCCCTACGAGGCCGGACTCGGTTTGACCGTCAAGCTCGACAAGGGACCGTTCCGGGGATCGGCCGCGGCGAGAGACCTCACCCGGTCGCCAATCAAGAAGAAGCTTTGCTGCCTCACCCTCGACGACCGTGAGGCGGTGGCGTTGGGATATGAGCCGATCATGGACGGGGACACCTGCATCGGGCATGTCACCAGCGCCAACTTCGGCTACTCGATCGGGAAGTTCATCGTGTACGGCTATCTGCCCGCCGAGTACGCGGTCGAAGGCACCCGGCTCGAGATCATCTACTTCAGCGAAAGGTTCGGGGCCACTGTTGCTCCCGACCCACTTTTCGATCCGAAGATGACCCGGATGAAGGCCTGAGATGACGGAACCGCCGCCGATAGAAACGGGCCGCCGGGGTGCCCGGGGCGAGGGGTCGACCCGGGCCGGTCGCAGGTCCAGCCGGGGAGGCGTCGGAGTCCATCAACTTCCGTGGCGGACCGTCACAAATCCCTTCCGCCCTCTCGAGGTCCTGAGCGACGACCAGATCGAGGCCATCCACAACGCCTCGCTCCGAATCCTGGCCGAGATCGGCATGGACTTTCTTCATCCCGAAGCGCTCTCGATCCTGGCCGCCGGCGGGGCTGAGGTTGAGGAGGGGACCCAGAGAGTCCGCTTCGACACGGAATGGGTGATGGAGAAGGTGTCGACCGTGCCGTCGTCGTTCACCCTTCATTCTCGCAACCCCGACCACAACCTCGTCATGGGTGCCAACCGCATCAACTTCGCCACCGTCGCCTCGGCTCCCAATGCCTCCGATGCCGATCGGGGCCGTCGGACCGGCAACTTCGAGGACTACAAAAACCTGGTCAAACTCGGTCAGTACTTCAACATCATCCATCTCTACGGTGGCTACCCGGTGGAACCGGTCGACCTCCCGCCCGCCACCAGGCATCTCGATTGCCTCGCAGCCTTCTTGACGCTTTCCGACAAGGTCTTCCACGCCTATTCGCTGGGCCGACAGCGCATCATCGACGGCCTCGAGATCGCTCGCATCGGCCGCGGCATCGATGTCGAGCAGTTAGCCGAGGAGCCGTCTTTGTTCACCGTCGTCAACACTTCGTCGCCGCTTCGTCTCGACGGCCCGATGATCGAAGGTCTGGTCGAGATGGCCAAAGCCGGTCAGGTGGTGGTGGTCACCCCCTTCACGTTGTCCGGGGCAATGGCACCCGCCTCGATCGCCGGGGCTCTCGCCCAGCAGAATGCCGAGGCCCTGGCCACCATTGCCCTGACGCAACTCGTTAGTCCCGGAGCACCGGTGATGTACGGCGGCTTCACCTCCAACGTTGACATGCGTTCGGGGGCGCCGGCCTTTGGCACCCCGGAATACACCAGAGCCGCGTTCGCCGGCGGCCAACTGGCCCGCCGCTACGGATTCCCTTATCGATCTTCCAACGCCTGTGCCGCCAATGCCGTCGATGCCCAGGCCGCCTACGAGGCCGAGATGTCGACCTGGGGAGCCGTCATGGGCCACGCCAACATGGTCATGCACGGCGCCGGATGGATGGAGGGCGGGCTGGTGGCCTCGTTCGAGAAGTTCATCATCGACGTCGAAATCCTCCAGATGATGAGTGAGACCCTTCTGCCCCTCAAGATCGACGAAGCCGAACTAGCGGTCGATGCCATAGGGGAGGTCGGGCCCGGCGGCCACTTCTTTGGATCACCACACACCCTCGAACGCTATGAAACCGCCTTCTACGCACCGTTGGTCTCGGACTGGCGCAACTTCGAAAGCTGGCAAGAGGCCGGTTCCCCCGGGGCTGCCGACCACGCCAACCGACTCTGGAAACAGGCCCTCGTCGAATACGCCGCGCCTCCTCTCGAGGACGATCGGGCGGCTGAGTTGGCAGACTTCGTGGCCCGCCGCAAATCCGAGGGCGGCGTCGGCTAGTTGACCGGCCGGAGCGCGATAACGTTTCGCCATGCCCGAGCTCAACTCCAGCAAGCGGGCCCAACTCCCGGACAGCGCCTTCGCATATGTCGATTCGCGGGGACAACGGCGTCTGCCAATCAACGACGAGGGCCACGTTCGCAACGCCCTCTCCCGCTTCAATCAGGTCAAGTTCGAAAACGAGGAAGCCAGGGAGCGCGCTCGCAAGCGCCTTCTGAATGCGGCCAAGAAGTACAAGATCGTTCCGGTCGGATTCATTACCGGCCAGCTCCAATCGGAACGTGAACTAGGTCGTTCCCAAAGGGATGACGTGGTCCTGCCAACCGGCCTGGTAACCCTGATGATGACGGACATCGAAGGTTCGACCGCCCTCGTCCATCAACTTGGTGACGAGTACGGCAAGCTCATTCGGGAGGTGCGCCGGATCATCAGGAAGATCGTCGCCAGGCACGGCCACGTGGTCGACGTGCGGGCGGATGAGTCGTTCGCCGTTTTCAAGCGCCCGGAGGCGGCTATCGAATCAGCGGTCGCGATCCTGCTCGCAGTCGGGCACCGGCCCTCGACCCGGAAGCACGACGTCCAACTTCGGATCGGACTCCACAGCGGACGACCCACGGTTTCCGACGGCAACTACATAGGCATCGCGGTGCACACCACTGCTCGGATCTGCTCGGCGGCTCACGGAGGACAGATCGTTGTGTCGGGACAGACCAGGGACGGCATCAAAGATCAGACTCCCCATGGGACGGAGTTCCGCAGCCTCGGAAGCCATCGATTGCGCGGCCTCCCCGACCAACTGGCCCTGTATCAGGTCGAGGCGGAAGGACTCACCTCCCAATTCCCACCCCTGACCATCGGTGGCAACTGACCGACCCCTCGCTTCTCCCCGTAGTGGGTAAGCCGCGGACTAGTCCGAACGTGTCGAAGCATCCCCTTTATCTCAACTTCTTGAAGTACGGTTCCGAAGTGATAGCTGTCTATTGAGAGGCGACCGATGGCTTCCTATGTCGACAGACTGAGCGGACGGGACGTGGCCACCTTGGCCGCGATCGTCGGCGTCGACCCGGACTCCCTGGCATCGGACCTGCAGCGGCGGCCCTGGTCGGTGAACGATCTTCTGTCCGATCCCGCCGTTTTCGAGACGATCCTCGAGCGGGGCAATCCGCCCTTCATCGGTGTGTCGCCGTTCCTCCTCTTCGCGGTGCTCGTTCACCACGTCGCCGGAGATCTCCGGCACGCGACTTATGTCAACGACTGGACCGGCCCCAAGTCGCGCCTCCCGGTATTCGATGTGGCCCCTCTGCAGGAATTTCTCGACGATCCGGGTCGAGCTTTCTTTCTCGCCAATCTTCTGGCCTCTTTCGCCACCCCCGCCCCACCACCGGTCCCGGCCGATCCTCTCGATATCCACGACCTCGCCAGCTGGGTCGACCACGCCCTTCCATCGGATCGGATCGAACTTCTCCGCCGGCTCGGCGACCTCTCGCTGTGGAGGTCGGGCGTCTTTCCGGACAGCACCGGACCGCACCCGATGGGGCCACCCGAGGCTCAATTCCTCGGTCAGACCGCCGGCCTATCCGATTCGGAGCTGGTCGAACTGTGCGATGGCGCCAGGATCTCCCCCGGTCTCGATGCTCTGGAGACACTGGGATCGCACTGGTACGGCGCCGCCGCCTGCGGCCCCGGAGTGCCTCCGATCGTCAGCGACGTTGCCCACCGTTTCCGCTCCGCCCGCCGAATCCTCAATCACCTTTCCGATCGCTACCTCTATCGAATAGAACCGGTCTGGGGAGCGGTGGCATAAAGAACGCGTAGCTCTTTGACTTCAAGAAGGCGTAGCCCTTCGTCTTCAAAGAAGGCGTAGCTCTTTGAAGCAGCCAGCGGTGGCTTCCCCCCCACCCTCCGGTGGGGGGACAAATAGCTACGCGCTCCTTTCGCCCTAGCCTCCCGGCGTGAGCGTCACCGAACTCCTCGCCCAACTCGCACATATCGGGCTCACCGACGGCGGTGGTTATCGGCGGTTCTCGTGGACCCCGGTCGATGCCGAGCTCCGCCAATGGTTCGTCGGTCAGGCGGGAGCCCGACAACTCCGGATCGAAAAGGATCGCAACGCCAACCTCTGGGCCTTTATGGGCGATCCCGGCGCCGGCGAGATCGTCGCCGTAGGGAGCCATCTCGACTCGGTGGCCGATGGGGGTGCCTTCGACGGGCCTCTGGGAGTGGCGTCGGCGTTTGCCGCCCTCGACCTCCTCGACCATCAAGGGCTCCAGCCCCAGCGACCGATTGCGGTGGTTGCATTCACCGAAGAGGAAGGAGCCCGGTTCGGAGTTCCATGCCTCGGCTCTCGCCTCCTCACGGGCGCCGTCGATCCCGACCGGGCCCGTGCGTTGACCGATGCCAACGGTGTCTCGGTCGAGCAGGCGATGATCGGGGCGGGCGAA
>JANMST010000201.1:0-1833 GCA_031389635.1 Acidimicrobiia bacterium
AGAGTCCGATGATTCCACCGATCAGGGGTGCGACAACGGCGAGGAGGGGGTCGAGCACCGGCGTCCAGGTCTGGGCGATCGAAACCCCCACCACCACGAGCGTCCCGAGACTCGCCCCCACGATCCCGCCGACGAATCCCATCGCCGTGCTCTCCATGAGGAACTGCTCGGCGATGTGCAGCCGGGTTGCCCCGAGGGCTCGGCGAAGACCGATTTCACCTGTCCGCTCGATCACGGACACAAGGGTCACATTGGCGATTCCGATGGCACCGACTAGCAAGGATACGGCGCCGAGCAGCAGGAACAGTGTGTTGAGGTCGCTTTGAACCGCGTCTCTGACCCGCTGAGGTTCCGGCGGGGAAGCGATCTTGAGAGAGGCGGGATTGTCGGGGCGGAGAGCGAGTGGGGCCTGCTGCGAGACCAACGACGCCGCCCCAATCCGGGTTTCGATGGCGACGATCTCCGGACTCGGCAGGCCGAACTCGCGGCGTGCTGTCCCTTCCGGGATGATCACCGCGCCGAGCAGGTCCGGCTGTCGGGCCACGCCTGTCAGGATTCCAATGACCAGATAGAGGTCGTCCCCGATTGCGATGGCCGGAAGTTGGTTGACGTTGGCGATCCCCAGTCGGAGTGCTGCGCCCGGCCCGAGTAGGGCGACCCGGTCAGCTCTGTCGGTGTTCCCTTGATCCGGCAGTTTCCCGGTGAGGAGTTCGGCACGTACGGCAGTGAAGAGTCCGGGAGAGGCGGCGATGACCGGCAGTTCAAATGCCGTCTGCGACCGAGGGTCGCTCACATGTGATGTCCGGATCAAGGCACCGTTCACGTTCACCGTACTGAGGTTCCCCGCCGCCACGACCCCGTTCAGCCTCGTCATCCGCTCCGGGGAATCCCACGGCAGCGAGGCGGGGTCGGCTCCGGAAGCACCCGGTTTGACGCTGACCACGATCTCAGTGGCGGACAGTTCATCGAATCGTCCGATGATGCGGTTGCCGGCGGTCCGCGACAGACCGAGTGTCGCCACGAGTGCGGCGATTCCGATCACGGTGCCGAGGACGGTAAGGATCATCCTCCCGGGTCGGGCGAACAATCCGGCCAGAGCCTCGTCGGCCAGGTTGCGGCCTGTGATTCCGGATATCTGTCGGGATTCGGGGCGGGGGCGGTCGGGGCTGGTCGGGGTGGTGCGTCGAAGCGGCATCACGTCTCGCTTAGAGATCCGTCGATGATGTGGAGCCGCCGCTCCGCCCGGCCTGCGACGTCCTTCTCGTGAGTGATCACGATTAGGGTCAGGCCCTCTTGGTGGAGACGGGCGAGAAGATCGAGCAGGCTCTCGGTCGTGTGCGAGTCGAGGTTTCCGGTGGGCTCGTCGGCGAGGAGAATGGAAGGGGCGCCGAGCAGAGCCCTGGCGATGGCGACGCGCTGTCGCTCGCCGCCGGATAGGCGGGTAGGGATGAATTCGGCTCGATGGGTCATGCCTACCTTCTCGAGCGCTTCCATGGCCCGTTGCCTGCGGCCCGCGCGGGATTGCTTGCGATAAACCTCTGCGAGCATCACGTTCTCGACCGCTGAGCGGTGACCCAGCAGATGGAAGGATTGGAACACGAATCCGATTCGGCGGCTGCGAAGGCCCGCCCGCTCCCTGTCGCTGAGTTGGGCGACGTCGATCCCGTCGAAGAGATAGGCCCCGCTCGTGTGGCGGTCGAGGCAGCCGAGCACGTTGAGCAGTGTGGACTTCCCCGACCCGGACGGCCCCTCGATCGCCACCCATTCACCCTGATCGATCCGAAGGTCGACCCCGACCAAGGCATCGACCGGCGGATCGGTTCCGAAACGTCG
>JANMST010000214.1:0-1535 GCA_031389635.1 Acidimicrobiia bacterium
ACCGGGCAGGTGCTCGTCGTCGACGGCGGCATGGTCATCTGACGCCGCCCGCATTCACTCTTTCGTTGAGGGAAGCATGAGCGACATGGTCGAGAAGGTGAAGGACATCATCGTCGAGGAGCTGGGCGTCGAGCGCGAGAAGCTCACCGAGAGCGCGAGCTTCATGGAGGACCTCGGCGCCGATTCGCTCGATACCGTCGAGCTGGTCATGGCGTTCGAGAAGGAATTCGACATTGATATTCCCGACGAGGAGGCCGAGAAGCTCAAGACGGTCGGCGATGCGCTCAAATACCTCAATGAAAAGATGGGAAACAAGTAAGTGATCGGTTCCCGGGTGGTGGTGACCGGGCTCGGCTTGTTGACGCCGCTGGGCTTGACCGTCGATGAAACGTGGACCAGTCTGTTGGCGGGTAAGTCGGGCGCCGCGCCGATCACCAAGTTCGACCCCAGCCGTCTCCAGGTTCGGTTTGCCTGCGAGGTCAAGGGGTTCGATCCACTCCAGTACATCGATCGGAAAGAGGCCCGTCGCTACGACCTCTTCCTCCAGATGGCCCTGGCCACGAGCCACCAGGCGATCACGCAGGCAGGGCTCGAAGGGAAGTTCCCCAATCCGGACCGGACCGGGGTCATCATCGGCAGCGGGATTGGCGGGATGATGACCTTCGAGGAGCAGTGTCTCGTCTATCTCGAAAAGGGGCCCGATCGGGTCTCGCCGTTCTTCGTGCCGATGTTCATCCCCGACATCGCCGCCGGGATCGTCTCGATCCGCTACGGGCTCAAAGGGCCGAACTTCTGCACCGTCTCCGCCTGTGCCTCCTCGGCCCACGCGATCGGTGAAGGCTACGAGTTGATCAAGATCGGCAAGGCCGATTGCATCGTCGCCGGAGGATCCGAGGCGGCAATCACCGGGCTGGCGATTGCCGGATTTCAGAACATGAAGGCGCTCTCGACCCGCAACGACGCTCCCACCGAAGCCAGTCGGCCGTTCGACAAGGGCCGCGACGGGTTCGTCCTCGGCGACGGCAGCGCGGCGGTAGTGATGGAGAGTCTCGAGCACGCGACCCGCCGCGGGGCCACGATCCTCGGGGAGGTCGTTGGCTACGGGATGAGCGGCGATGCCCACCACATGACCGCCCCGGCGCCCGACGGAGAAGGGGCCCAGCGCGCGATGCGCGAATGTCTCGCCGACGGGCGGATCGATCCCGGCTCGGTCGGCTATGTCAACGCCCACGGCACCTCGACGCCACTGGGCGACGTCGCCGAGACGGTGGCCGTCAAGCGGGTCTTCGGTGACCACGCCCGGAGCCTGATCTTCGCCTCGACCAAATCGATGACGGGCCACCTGCTGGGCGCCGCTGGGGCGCTCGAGTTCGCGGTGTCCCTGCTGGTCGCGACCACCGGCAAGGTGCCGCCGACCATCAATCAGACCGACCCCGATCCCGACTGCGACCTCGACGCCGTGCCGAACACCGCCATCGAGCGGTCGGTCGACGTCGCGATCTCGAACTCGTTCGGCTTCGGGGGACACAACGTCA
>JANMST010000222.1:0-18313 GCA_031389635.1 Acidimicrobiia bacterium
TTGCTGATGAGAAAACCGATGTGGCCGAAAATCGACCAGTCAAACGAGTCGAGCATCACTGCCCGCAGCAATTCGGTGCCGTGATAGAGCGGTGAGATCTGGACCACCCACTGCAGGGCCGGCGGGTACTGACTCACGGGAAAGAAAGTTCCCGAAAAGAGGAAGAGCGGCTGAATGACGAGTTGGATCAGGTCGAAGTCCTGCCAACCCTTCATGAAGGTCGTTGCAGCCATGCCCACCCCGGCAAAAGCGAAACCGATGAGCAATGCGATCGGAACGGCCAGCACCCCCCACAGCGAGTCGACCAGACCGAAAAGGGCCATGACGATCGTGAAGCCGATGGCATAGATGCATCCCCTGATCTGCGACCAGGCGATCTCGCCGATTGCGATGTCGAGCGGTTGGAGCGGAGTCGAGAGGATTCCGTCGTAGACCTTGCCCCACTTGAGACGGAAGAAGACATTCAGGGTGGACTCATAGATGGCACCGTTCATCGCCGAACTGGCAAGCAAGGCTGGAGCTACGAACGCCGTATAGGTCACGACCCGACCGTCGGCAAGCGTGACTCCCTGGTTCACCAGGAACCCGACCCCAACACCGATCGAAAGCAAGTAGAAGACCGGCTCGAAGAATCCCGAGAAGATGACGACCCAAATTCGCCGGTACAGGATCAGGTTCCGCTCGATCAGTCGGTGAGCACGGGTGCCCGGGCGACGGATAGGTGGCAAAACTCTGGCGCCGAGTTCGATGCTCATTTCCGCATCGCCTCGCCCAGATTTCGCACCGCCGCGATCGTGCCTCCGATGAACAATGCGAGCAGGACCCCGGCATGGATCCACCAGAGCAGAAAGGGACTTCCGGCCACTCCGGCTGCAGCCCTAGTCAATTCCACGCCGTGGAACAGAGGGGAGAGAAACGCCACCGGCTCGAGGTAATCGGGCAACTGTTCGATCGGGAAGAAGGTGCCGGAGAAAAGAAACAACGGCATGATCCCGAAACGGAACAGCGACGAGAGCGAGGTGTCGCTCTCCAACGTGGATACCCAGGCGGTGATCGGAGCCGCGAACGCCAAACCGGTGAGTACCGCCGGCGCCACGGCCATCATTGCCGCGCCCCAGGTGGCGGCGCCCACCGCGGCCATGATCGCCGCGTAGATGACCAGGTTGAACACAAGGCGGATTCCCAGCCAGCCGAACAGCCCGTAAATCAGATCAGCCACCGAGACGGGCGTCGCCAGGGCCGCATGGAAGCTCTTGGACCATCGGATCCCTGCCACCACCGGGTAGGAGGCTTCGCCGGCCGCCGTTGTCATGGCGGTGGCGGCCAAAAGTCCGGGAGCCAGGAACTCGATGAAGGTGCCGCCGGCAACGCCACCGGAATCGTTGACCAGGCGGCCCAAACCGGTGCCCATCGCAACCAGGGTCAAAAGGGGAACGGCGAAACTCGAGATCACGGAACCCCGCCACGTTCTCCGGTAGACACGAGCGTGGGCCTCGACGACTCGCAGTGCCGTAGGGGCCATGCCTACTCCACCAGGCTTCGGCCGGTCAGGTGCAAGAAGACGTCCTCGAGAGTCGAGCGACGCACCAGGGTGGTCTCGGTCTCCAGTCCCCGCCGATGGACTTCGCTCAGGGTCTCATCGGCATCGTCGGAATAGATCAGGACTCGATCGGGAAGGATCTCGAGCCTCTTACCGAGATCCCCCATCTTTTCCAGAGCCCGCTCCTGAGTCCCCGGCGGGAATCGAAGCTCGACGACCTCCCGGGTGGAGTGCTTCTCGATCAGGCCGCGGGGGGAGCCTTCGCCGACGATCTTTCCCTTGTCCATGATCACCAACCGGTCGCATAGTTGCTCGGCCTCGTCCATGTAGTGAGTTGTGATGATCAACGTCACGCCTTCCTGCTTGAGGCGGTAGAGGCGATCCCAAAGAAGGTGGCGGGCCTGAGGGTCGAGCCCCGTGGTGGGCTCGTCAAGGATGAGCACCTCGGGCCGGTTGATCAGACCCCGGGCAATAGTCAGGCGTCGCTTCATGCCTCCGGAGAGCGGCTCCACCTTGCTCTTGCCCCGGTCACTGAGTTGAGCGAAGGCGAGCAGTTCGGTGATGCGACGCCGGATCTCGCTTCGGGGAAGGTCGAAGTAGCGCCCGTAGATCAGGAGGTTCTCCTCCACCGTTAGCTCGGTATCGAGGTTGTTCTCCTGGGGGACGACCCCGAGGCGGGCTCTGATGGCCGGGCCATAGGTCTCGGGATCGAGGCCGAACACCCGCAGATGACCGGAGGTCACCGGTGACACCGATGCGATCATTCGCATCGTCGAGGTCTTGCCGGCGCCGTTGGGGCCTAGAAAACCGAACGCTTCACCTTTTTCAATTTCGAAGCTGACGCCATCGACGGCGACCATTGCGCCGAAGTGCTTCGTGAGGTCCCTGGCCTCGACAAGTGAGTCGGTCACAGCCGAGGAACGCTAGTCGGAGTCAAGACGCCGGACGCCAGACGCCAGACGCCAGAATGGGGTGTGATTTCAGCTGTTGCGTTTGATATCGGTGAGACCTTGATCGATGAGACTCGGATCTGGTCACGATGGGCTGATCGGCTTGGAGTTCCACGCTTTACCTTCATGGGGATCTTGGGGGGTGTAGCCGCCCAGGGTCGTTCCCACCGAGAGGTGTTCGAGTTCTTCCGGCCCGGTTTTGACCTCAACGCCGAACTGGAGCGGTGGCGGGCAGAGGATCCAGGCGGTCTCAACTCGAACTTCGACGACCAAGACCTTTACGCCGACGTTCGACCGACCTTCATGCGACTCCGGGAGATGGGCAAGCGTGTCGTGATTGCCGGTAACCAACCATCCCGAGCCCGTGAGTCGCTCGAGACGATGGACTTAGATGCCGACGCAATTCTCATCTCGTCAGAGGTAGGAGTTGAGAAGCCGTCCCCTGGTTTCTTCGAGAAGGTATCTGAACTAGCGGGCGCCAGAGCCGACGACATCTTGTATGTCGGGGACCGCGTTGACAACGACGTGCTGCCGGCAAAGGCGTCCGGCATGCGGGCGGTGCTGATCCGCCGGGGTCCCTGGGGCTATCTGCAAGCCGAATGGCCCCAGGCCGCCCAGGCCCACGCTGTCATCGACAATCTGACAGAGATCCCCGATCTGCTGAGTTAGCTTGGCGTCTGGCGTCTGGCGTCTGGCGTCTGGCGTCTGGCGTCTGGCGTCTGGCGTCTGGCGTCTGGCATCTGGCGGCGACGCGTACAGAATGTCCACCAATGGCCGCCCTGCTGATAACTCCAGTCACAGATCCGGACGACGCCCGTCTCGATGACTACCGCCGGCTCCAGGATCACACGAAACGGCGACGGTTAGAGGAGGCAGGCCGGTTTTTCATCATCGAGGGATGGGAGGCGGTCCGACGGTTGCTTTCGTCGGGATGGGAGATACGGTCGCTGCTGGTGACCGAAGACAAGGTCGACCGGCTCGATGACCTCGGCGGAGACGGTGGGTCGTTCCCGCGTTATGTCGCCTCCCGGAAGGTTGTCGCCGGCGCCGTGGGATTCGATCTTCATCGTGGAGTGATCGCAGCAGCCACCCGTCCGGAACCTCGCGATTGGCGCGGGGTGGCAACGGCCGCGTCTCGTCTGGCCGTCCTCGAGGGGATCAACGACCACGAGAATCTGGGAGCTATTTTCCGATCGGCGGCGGCACTGGGAATGCAGGGGGTACTGCTGGCTCCAGCGGTTCCCGACCCTCTCTATCGACGAAGCGTCCGGGTGTCGATGGGTGCGGTTTTCATGGTTCCTTACGCCCGTTCGGAATCGTGGCCGCAGAACCTGGTCGATCTCAAGTCAATGGGGTTCACGCTGGTCGCGCTGACCCCCGAAACCTCGGCGGATCTGATCGAATCGACTCCGATCCCAAAAAGGACTGCTCTGCTGCTGGGCTCTGAATCGACCGGGCTTTCAACTGAGGTGCTGGCTGTCGCCGATGTCAAAGTACGAATAGGACAGACCGGCACTCTCGATTCGCTCAACGTCGGCCACGCCGCCGCCATCGCCTTCCATCACATCGGAAGAAACCGGGCTTGAGAGCCCGACTGCCGCTTCTGGCCCTGGGCGCTCTCCTGGCTCTGGTCGTGTCGGTGCCGGCCACGGGTCAGGTTTCTCTGGGACCGGGTGGGACCTTCCTCGACGATGACTTCCGGGCGGCCGAACCCGCGATCGAAGCGCTGGTCGCCGGTGGGATCTCGAACGGCTGTGGCCCGGAACTGTTCTGTCCGGTCGCGCCGGTGACACGGGGTCAGATGGCGACGTTCCTGGCCCGGGCCCTCCAGGTTGGCAGCAGCGATGTCGGGGCCTTTTCCGATCTCGTTGCCGGTAGCTACTACGCGGGCTTCGTCAGTCGCCTGTTCGAACTGGGGATCGTAGACGGCTACCCGGATGGCACATTCCGTCCCGACGCCCCGGTCTCGAGAGCCGAGATGGCGGCGCTGTTGGTCCGCACTATTGGCCTCGAGACCGACGGGTCAGCGGCAGGCTCCCTGTTCATCGATGTTGCTGCGGACGCCTGGTTCGCACCTTTCGTGGAAACCCTGCGGGTCGCGGGTATAACGACTGGCTGCGCGATCGACCGGTTCTGTCCCGATGGAGCGGTCACCCGGGAGCAGATGGCCCTCTTTCTGGCGCGGGCGTTTCAATTGCCGTTGCCGGTGGTGCCGGGGCGAACCAGTCCGCTCAACGGTCTCCCGGCGACGGGTCTGTCGATCGAGAGGCGGGTGATCGCAGTGAAGATCGACAATGCCTTCGCCGCTCGGCCTCAATCGGGGATTCAGAACGCCGACGCGATGATGGAGTTGATGGTCGAAGGGGGCCTGAGCCGGATGGTCGGGCTCTTCCATCAATCGGACTCGACGTACGTGGGTCCGGTTCGTTCGGTGCGACCGACCGACGCTCTGCTCGAATCCTTGGGGGCGACGGTGGGGATCAGCGGCGCCCAACCGTGGATCGCCGACCTGGTTGGCGCCGAGGGTGTCCCCATCATTCGGGAAGGCCAGGTCGGGCCACCCACGTTGTTTCGGATCTCGGGACGCGTGCCGCCTTACAACCTCTACACGAACAGCCTCGAACTGAGGCTGGAAGCAGACCGGCGTGGGTACCCGGATGAACCTCCGCCGGATCTGTTCAACTTCGGACAGTTCCAATACGGCGGCGCACCCGGGGCGACGACGATCAACGTTTCCTGGTCCGATCCGGTGGCGACCGTCTGGGCGTGGGACGGAGTCCGGTACCGGCGTTCGATGGGTGCCACCCCTCACTTTTGGCGGGACGAAGCTGGTAACAGCGACCGCATCTCCGCTGACACTCTGGTGGTCATCTTCGGCCAGTACTACGAGGTCGGTGCTCCGCCCGGGGTCAACGGATCGATCGTGCCGGCCATGGCCACGATCGGGTCGGGCCGTCTCCTTGTGTTCACCAACGGCCGGGTCCTGGACGGCATCTGGTCGCGGCCAAACAACGAGACCTGGTTCACCTTCTCGGTCAATGGAGCCGAATTGGTCGTTCCCCCCGGGATCCCCTGGATCCACATCATCCCCCACGACCGCCCGGTCACCTGGACCTAGCCCTTCGGAGTTCGCTCATCTCCCCAGATTCTCGAGGTAGTCCTGCTTCCAGGCTTCGTCGAGGTCGCCGAACCTGGTCGGGGCACCTTGAAGTGTCCAGACGTGCATCATCGAGTTGGTGGTCGGAATTGCCAGGGAGCCGGCCGCGCAATTGCCGAATGGATCGACCAAGCCGGCGAGGCCCGGCGGGGTCAGGGAGAAGCACACCTGTTCGTGGCGATGCCAATCGAGAACAGCACCACCCGTCAGAGGAGGATCGTTCCTGAGCCCTTCGGTCTCGAACATCACGCCGAGCAAGACCGGCCCATCCGGCCCCATGCCATAGATCAGGTTCTCCGGCCTGGTCGGATCCAGCATCAACCCGTCGTTCTGATATTCCGGATTGCCGGCGTGGAAGTCGTTGCCAGCAATGCCTTCCACTCGATATCCGTCGGCGGCCGCAACGGACGGGTCTTGATAGCGATTGGTGAAGGCTGTGGTCGCGGCCCAAAGTTGGTCGGCCTCGGCTTGCTGTGTGACCGAAATCTCGGTCGGACCGCTTGGGTTCATGACCATGCCCGGGCTGATGCTGCCGTTGCTGTGATGGTCGAGGAGGTTGGAGTCACCGGACGCCGAGCCAAAAGCACCGGCCCACACCGCCGTGGCGTTCAGGACGGAGATCAGAACAAGCCCGGCCGTGGCGGCGGCTTGCCGTAATCGACGGGTGCCGACTTTGGTCGGACTCGGCGAGAGCACCAGATAGAGGGCGAAGACTTCGATCGCTTTGACGGTGATGCCGATTTGGTCGCCCGGGTGCCCGCCGATCAGCTCTTTCCAATAGCCAAGGAGCGAACCGCCCAGGAGCAGACCCGCCCAGAGACGCCACGACTTGCCGTCGACGAGGCGGAGGGCGACCAGAACCGCCATTACCGCGGAGCCGGCAAAGAGCACTCTCCAGCCGCCGGTCGATCCCCACGCCAGACCTCCATGCGCGGCGCCGGAGACGAGAAGGAGGGCGACGATGGTCCGGACTCGCAACGGCAACCGGCGGAAGGTCTCCAACCGCGGCCCCCGGCCACGAAGCACGGCCCATACACCGCCTGCCAGGACTAGTCCCATTGCCCAGAGAGCGGGGCGGTGCTCGGGCATGAGGTCGTACAGCTGGCTGCCGACTTGGCCGGTGGCCCCGTCCATGGGCATGCCACCGTGGAAGAAGATTGAAGCGCCCATCACTGCACCTGCTTCCTGGCTAGGAGAACGATCACGGTCGCTGGAACGGCGATGCGGGTGAGGGTCGGAAGCAGACCGAGCCAGGTGCCGCTGAGAAACACGGCGAGGGCGAAGTCGATGGCGGCCCATCCCAGCAAAGAGAATTCGAGGACCCGGACCCGGACCCGGCGCCAGGGTCGGTTGCTCCTCACCCGATGCGCGCACCGGAGCAGGGCAATGGCGAGGAGGAGGGAAAGGATCGAGGGACCCCAACCCGCCGCATTTCCGGAGATCGCGCCCATGGCGGCGGCCTCGACGGCGGTGACGAGGTACATCGCCGCCTGGAAGGCGAGAAGGGAGGCCGCCAGACGGGGGCGCTCCTCATTGGAGTGGATAACAAGATGCGGCGGCTCGGCCAGAACGAGGTCGGGCTGCCCGTCCACCAGAGATGTTTGGTTCATCCCCCCAATCTCGGCCGGACGGATGGCAGCACCGTTGGTTTTGGATGAGAAACCAATGAGAGCAAGCCGCTGGCTTCGTGCTTTCGCGACCTGGAGGACGCGGATGGCGCGTCCTCCAGGTCATAAAAACGATGATTTCAGGTGGTCGGGAGGGTGAGGGTGAAGATTGCTCCGGTGCCCGGGCGATTGGCGGCGATCAGCGTGCCTCCGTGCTGGACGGCCAGGCCGCGCGATATCGCCAGGCCCAGTCCGGTGCCGCCGGCGCTGCGGGCTTCGTCGCCCCGGTAGAACCGGTCGAAGACCCGGTCGAGGCGGTCGACGGGTATGCCCGGTCCCGAGTCGGCCACGGTGATGACGATCGTCCCGGACCCATCCGGTTGTCCTACGGATATCTCTATCGGTGGCCGGCCGTGGGTGATGGCGTTCTCGATCAGATTGGTGACGATCCGTGTCAGGTCCTCGTCGTTGCCGTTGACCGTCGCCTCGCTCCTCGTGTCGACTGGGATCTGCCCGGCGAGGCCGCTGCGGGCAACCCCTTCCTGCACGACCCGGGACATCAGAACCGGTCCCCGCGGCGAGGACTGTCCGGCATCGAGACGGGCCAGGCGGAGGAGGCCATCGATCAGGTCGGTCATGCGCCGCGCCGCTCGGGAAGAATCGGACAGGGCCGCCTTGAGATCTTCGGGGTCGGCCTGGGGCCTCATCTCCAGGAAGGTGAGATTGGAGCGGATGATCGTCAAAGGGTTCCTCAGCTCATGCGAGGCATCGGCCACGAATCGTCGCTGCCTATCGAGAGACTCCTCGAGCTGGCGGTGACTGTCGGCCAACCGATCGAGCATGGCGTTGAAGCTTTCCGTGAGGGCCCCGACTTCGTCGTTCGATTCGGCCGATGGCAGCCGCCGGTGGAAGTCCCCGGTTGACGCGATCTCGGCGGTCGTTGTGGCAAGTTGGCGGAGAGGTTCAAGGGCACGGTTGGCCACGAGCCTCGAGACAAGCCATGCGGCCAGGACCGTGATGATCCCTGCGATAAAAAGGACTGCCCGGAGCCCGCGCAAGTTCTCGGCGATGATTGCGGTCGACTGCCCCGCCACCACTATGCCGGAAACACCGAGATCCGATCGCGCAAAGGGCAGCAGCGCCACTCGAACGTCAATACCCGGCGCCGGCGTGATCGTGGCCAGAACCGTTCCTTCCGATCGAGAGCGGGTGACGAGATCGTCTGGAATCGAGGGTGGTGAGCCCGCCACCTGACCCGTCGAGAAGATCACTGTCCCGTCGGCCGAAACAACCTCTATGAACTGCTCGGTGCCGGCGGCAACGTCGACCGGAACCGGGGGGAGCACCGGGCCGGTGAAAGTTGCGGCCGGGGCGGTGGCCAGGGCGGCGACGGTCCTGGTGGCGAGATCGACGAGGCCCTGATCCTGGGTTTCGGGGCCGGTCCTGGTGACCAGGGCCGAGAGCAGGGCCCCAAACAGGAGCACCGTCAGGGCAGCCACCAGAGCACCGAACCACGTGAGGCGGGTCCGGAACTTCACAAGCTGAACTTCACAGGCTGAGCCTCACTGGCAAACCCTCATGATTGGGGCGCTTCGGAAGGAGAGCGCAGAACGTATCCAACGCCCCGAATTGTGTGAAGTAGACGGACCTCGTCTCCTTCCTCCAGCTTCTGGCGGAGATAGCGGACGTAGACGTCGACCACATTTGAAGTGGTATCGGACTCGAGTTCCCACACGGCGTTGAGCAATTGCGATCGGCTCAGGACTCTCCCCCGGTGACGAACGAAGTGCTCGAGCAATCTGAATTCTTGGGCGGTGAGTTCGATGGTGCGACTGCCGCGGCGAACGGCGTGGCCATCGAGGTCGACCACCAGGTCGCCACACGTCAGCACCACAGCGTTGTGGGGTTGCTGGCGTCGGAGAAGTGTGCGGATCCTTGCCATGAGCTCCTCGTGGGCGAACGGTTTGACGAGGTAGTCGTCGGCACCACTGTCGAGACCGTGCACGCGATCGGCGACTCCGTCGCGGGCTGTCAGCATGAGAATGGGAAGGTCGCTCGACGTGCGGACCACACGGCATACCTCGATGCCGTCCATGCCCGGCAGCATCAGGTCCAGCACCATCAGGTCGGGCGGACGATGGCGTGCCAGGTCGAGAGCAGTGAGGCCATCGCCGGCCATGGTGATCTCGTGCCCCTCATACCCGAGTGCCCGCTTTAACGAAGCGGCCAGGAGAGGGTCGTCCTCGACGATCAGGATGCGGGCCATGTCAACGGATCAGGGTCCATCCGGTAATGCTGGCACGAGTTGATTAGAGATTGATGAGAGCGACCAATTGATAGGTGGAGCAATCCATCCCCGGAATGGCTCCGAACCCACATGGCAAAGCCCGCCGTCTTCCTCCCGGCGAGCTTTGCCAGGTCGATCGGGCTGGGGCCTAACAAGGGGGGGCAACCGAAGTGGTGGGTCACCAGTCCGATCTCATCTCTCGAGAAAGCCCTTCCCTTTTGCCCGTCGTGCGAGAGGCGTGGTTGTGGGCTTAGATACGAGGTACTTGGGCGTTGGGACCCGGGCGTCTGACCAGGATCCCGACGATGCCGGAGACTCCGCCGACCGTCAGCGATGGTCCGGCAAACGGATCGTCGGAGGTCAGCCAGGCGACGACGCCGATTGCTGCCGCCAGGGCGAGGGCCACGATCACGGCTTTGCGATCGGGCCCGGTCCGGGGAACGAGCAGACCACCGGCGAAGGCGAATAGCGCGGCGACGACGTAGGCCCGGGCATCCATGGCCGTGAGGTTAGGGTCTCGGCTCATGCCAACCATGCCTGACTTTCCCAAGGAACCAGAAGCCCTGGCGGCGTTTTTCCAGAAGCACGGAGAGGACTGCCTTCCTGGTCTCCTGGGCATCGATGTCGTCGAGATCAAGAAGGGATCGTGCAAGCTCACCATGAATGTCGAGCAGAAGCACTTAGCATCCAACGGCTATTTGCATGCCGCCTCCGTGATCGCGCTGGCGGACTCTTCGTGTGGCTACGGCTGTGTTGCTTCGCTTCCTGAAGGAGCCAGTGGCTTCACCACCCTGGAGTTGAAGTCCAACCACCTTGGGACCGCCCTGTCGGGGATCATCACGGCGGAGGCCAGCATGGCCCGCGGCGGCCGCACGACCCAAGTGTGGGATTCCGTGGTGACGTCGGCAGAAAGCGGCAAGACGATTGCCCTGTTTCGCTGCACCCAGCTGATTCTGTATCCGACCAACAAGTGAGTGGAGGTGGTCTCTTGCTTGAGGCTTGAGGCTTGAGGCTTGAGGCTCCTACTCCCCGATGTCTTCGTTCCACAGGGTCGGGTTGGCGGCGATGAACTGGTCCATCAAGGTCTTGCAGTCATCGTGTTGGAGGATCACCAATTCCACGCCGCGCGACCTCATGTAATCCTCGGGTCCCGTGAACGTCTGATTTTCGCCAATCACGATGCGGGGGATTCCATACAGCAAGGCCGTGCCTGAGCACATATCACAGGGGGAGAGCGTCGAGTAGAGCGTGGAGCGCCGATAAATCGAGGCGGGGAGACGGCCGGCGTTTTCGATGGCGTCCATCTCGGCGTGGAGGATCGAGCTGCCTTGCTGCACCCGGCGGTTGTGGCCCGCCCCCACCACCCGGTCGTCGACCACCAGTACCGAGCCGATCGGGATGCCTCCCTCCTCGCGGCCCTTTCGTGCCTCTGCCACCGCCAGATCCATGAAGCGATCGGTCATCGCGGTCAACCTAGTGCTGCGAACCCTTGGCCATGTTCCTTGCGTAAGGATGGTCATGAAGCGCTGGTTCATGAGTCTGCTCGGGGTAACTTTGGTCCTGGCTGCCTGTGGAGGCGACGCCGGGGTGACCACCACCGGATCTGCGACTACTGGCACCTCGACCACTGGCCCCTCGACCGCTGGCCCCTCGACCACTGGCCCCTCGACCACTGGGGCAACAACCTCCACCGTCGATGACGACGACGAGACGACGACCTCGACGCCGCGGACACTACGACCACGACCGCAGCAGCTACGACCACCACCAGACCCGCCACTACTACGACCGCGGCTGCCACTACCACCACCGCTGCCGCCACCACCACGACAACCGCCCCGGCCGGGGGAAGCACGGTCACGATCGGTGCCGAGAACTTCGGGTTTTCCCCCGCCACGGTCACTATCAGCGTCGGCGACACGGTCCAGTGGGTCCTCGACGACGGAAGCCACACGACCACCTCCGGTGCCGCTCCCACCCCCGATGGCCTATGGAATCTGGTAATTACGGCCGATGCCCCGGTCTCGGTCGTCTTCGATCAGGCGGGTCAGTTCCGGTTTTACTGCCGTTTCCACCCCGATGCCATGCAAGGAACAGTGGTTGTAGAACCTTGAGGGTCGGATAGGGTGAAGGTGTGACTTTCCTCCGCCGTCTTGTGGTGCTGTGCTTCTGCACCCTCCTTTTGGCCGCTTGTGAGATCCGCAGCTACCTGGATATCGACATGTCCGATACCTCCAACGGCACCGTTTCGGTGCAGGTCGGTTTCGATGACCAGTTCCGTGACGCCATGGAGGAATTTGGAGGTGGCACCGACCTCGTCGGCGAACTCGAGGCAGACGCTCCTGGAGAGGGATGGACGGTCGAGCGATTCCAGGACGGAGACATCGAAGGCGTCCAAATGAGCAAGGAGTTTTCCTCGATCGAAGAGTTGCAAGACCTGTTGGAGGAGGGACGACTCTCCGGTCCGCAGGAGGGTCTCGTCGGCGAGGTCTCATTCACTGACACCGGTGACACCATCCGTTTTGAGGCAAAAGTACCCGAAGGCGGCGACTTCGAAGGCATCGACCCAGCGGAAATGGAAGGCCTGTTCACATACGACGCTCGTATCAGCGTCACTTTCCCGGGCGAGGTGATCGAGGCCAACGGCGAACTCGAAGAGAACACGGTCACATGGAGATTCGACGACCCGGCGTCGATGGCCGGTACCGAACTATTCGCCGAGGCTCGCAACGGCTCGGGCTCTCCGTTCGTTGTAATCATCGGGGTCCTGCTGGGGCTTGGCGTTGTCGCACTGGTCGTGTGGCAGGTTCTCGCCCGGCGCAAGCCGCCCTCGGATGGGCTGATCACTGCCCGCCTGGACCATCACACCGAGCCTGACCCCGAGGCGCCGGTTCAGCCGAGCACAGAGTCGGCGTAACACCAGCGCCAACCCTCGCCGGGTTCGATGCTCCGAACCACCGGGTGGCCTTCGACTCGATAGTGCATCGCCGCGTGGCGACGCGGTGATGAGTCGCAACAAGCCACCTTCCCGCAGGTGAGGCACAGGCGTAGGTGAACCCAGCGGGTTCCCTCGCGCAGGCAGTCCTCGCACCCGCCGGGGTTGCGCGGTGCAACCGTGACGGGGGCGTCAGCGAGGTGTTCGCAGCCTTCTTGTTGGGACAGCGGGGCCATCAGTTCTTCTTCCTTGGGGTCCTCGTCATCGTCTATGAGAGTCTCCAACACCGATTCTTCGATGTCGAATGACTCGAGAACGTTACGGAGCACGTCCTCGGGGATGCGTCCCGTGCTTCGGAGCTCCAGGACCCGTGCTCTCTCCGCCAGGAGCATCCCCTGCCGAAGCCGAGAGTAGGCGGCGCTCGGTGTCTCTGTCTCGGCTTGGCCGAGACGTTCCCACGCCGCGCGCGATCGTTCTTGGGTTCGGGTTCTCAGAAGGTCCACTATGTCTTCGGGGTCGTCCGGTGCCGCAAGCTTGTCGAGTTCGGCCAACCCGGCCTTGGTCGCTTCTTGAAGCAGCGCCGCCTCCTGGAGGGTGTCCTCGCGGCGGTCGGGCCCACGGAGGCCAAGCATTCGGACCAGCCTGGGAAGAGTGAAACCCTGGATCAAGAGGGTTCCGGCGGTAACCACCAGGGCCGCCAGGATCAAGATCTCCCGATGGGGAACGGTTTCGGGAAGGACGAACGCGGCGGCGAGGGTGACCACGCCCCGCATGCCTGCCCACGACACGACCGCCGGGTGCTGCCAGGCGGGGGCGGGGTCGGCCCGGCCGATCGAGCGGATCTTCCTCGGCAGGTAGGTAGCCGGGAACACCAACAACGGTCGAAGGACCATCACCGCTAGGAGGATGGCTCCGCAAGCCAGGGCAATCCGACTGAACCCGAGCGTGCTATCGGCCACGTCGGTGACGATCCAGCGGACCTGGAGGCCGATCAGGAGAAACACGGAGTTCTCCAGCAGAAACTGGATCGTCTGCCAGTTGTGACGTTCGCTGATACGCGACGTTGCGTTCTGGATCTCCTGGGCCTTGTGGCCAAGGAGAAGCCCGGTGACCACGACGGCCAGGACTCCTGAGGCATGAATCTCTTCGGCCAGCAGGTAGGAGACGAACGGGGTGATGAGGGAGAGGCTGGTGTCGAGCGCCGTCTGTTGGACATACCGGCGGATCTTGCCGATGACGAAAGCCACTGCCACGCCGATCACGACGCCGCCTCCGGCGGCGATTGCGAAGTCGGCGCCGATCTCGAACACGCTGACCGTTCCTCCGAGGGCGGCAACGGCGGTCCGAAGCGCGACGATGGCAGTTGCGTCGTTGACTAGCGATTCTCCTTCGAGGATGGCAACGATCCGTCGCGGCATCCCGACACGGCGGGCGATAGCAGTCGCGGCTACCGCATCGGGAGGTGCAACCACCGCTCCTAGGGCGAAGGCGGCGGCCAGCGGAATCGGCAGCAGCCAGTAGGCAACGAGTCCCACCCCCAGAGCGGTGAACAGGACCAGTCCCACCGAGAGCAACGCGATGGGACGTCGATTGGACCGGAAGTCGATCAGCGAGGTCCGGATTGCCGTCGCGTAGAGGATCGGCGGCAGCAAACCGACGAGGACCAATTCTTCGTTGAGCTCGACCTCCGGGATAAACGGTAGGTAAGAGCCGATGAGCCCAACGATCACAAGCAACAACGGGGCGGACAGACGCCAACGGCGGGCGAGGCCGCTGACGGTGATGACAACCGACAAGAGGAGGATGATCTCGGCGGCGGTTGTCATAGGTCAGTCGATCCAGGCGTCGGCTTCGATTTCGATCCTCCAACGAGGGTCGAGGAGCCCCTTGATCACGATCATCGTCGCGGCAGGTCGAATCGAGCCGAACACCTCGCCATGGGCTCGGCCCACCGCTTCTTGATCGGCGACGTCGGTCAGAAACATCCTGGTCCTGATGACCTGATCAACCGAGGCACCCGCCTCTTGCAGGGCGCCGGCGATGATCTCCAGGCAGCGCCGGGTTTGGACATAGGGGTCAGGGTCGCACGAGCCGTCGGGCCACACCGGGGCGGTCCCGGCCACTGCGACCAGGTTCCCGACCCGGAGTGCCCGCGAGAAACCGATCGGCTCTTCGAACGGGGACCCGGAACTGATCCGCTGTCGATTCATGACCCCCATTGTGGCGTATGGATGGATGACTCCGTCCCATGGTTCCGATCGCGGGGGATAAACGAAGAGGCCATCTCGAAGCTCCCGTTAGGGGTGCACCCGGAGAGGACGTGGCTCGTTCAAGGACGGGTCAAACAGTGTCTTGATCTGGCTCTGACGCCGTTCGGCCATCGGGGTGAGGCCAGCGGTCAGAAAGCTCTCCAGTGGATAGACGGTCGGGGCTACCCGGACCCACACCTCCGGCTTCCGGGTGATCAACTCAATCGCCGCGCCGAAGTCCGACGCGAACGCATGGGCCATGGTCCCGATCAGTTCCTTCTCTCCGAAGGAAACCTGTTTGAAGTCGAACCCGAAGGGTTGCGGCTGATGCCCGACGATGACCACTCTTCCGTTGTCGGAGACCGTGCGGACCGCTAGTTGCAATGAGTCGGCAATCGCGGTGCATTCGAACACCAGGGTGGGAGGTCCGACCTCCGCCACTATTCGGTCACTGAGGTCCACGGCGCTTGAGGCGTCGATTGTCGTCGATGCGCCGAGCGCGGTGGCGACCTCCAACCGGCTCGGATCGAGATCGACTGCAACCACGGTCGCACCAGTCGCAGCGGCGGCGAAGGTGATGAAACTACCAATGCCTCCGGTTCCCAGAACCACCACAACGTCGTCCTCGACCAACCGCCCGCGCCGCGAGGCGTGAACTGCAATTGACATCGGCTGGGCCAAAGCCGCCAGGTCGGGCGAGATCGAGGTGGTCGAGAGGTTCATGCAGCACGAAGCCGGCACCGCCACTCGCTCAGCCATTGCGCCGTGGGCATGGAGCCCGATCGTCCAATAGGTTTCGCATAGGTTGGTTGCCCCCCTCCTGCACGCCGGGCAGCGACCGCATGCAACACCGGCACCCGAAGCGACCATGTCACCGACTGCAAATCCCTCGACACCAGGTCCCACCATCGCCACCGCCCCGGAGAACTCGTGTCCCGGAATGGTTGGACCCAGGTGGCCGCTGAAGGGGTGCCTTTCTCTAACCGGAAAGAAATGGGGTTCGTGAACGTACTCGCCGACATCGCTGCCACAGATGCCGACCGTGGCGACATCGAGGAGCAATTCGCCCTCACCTGCTGCAGGGTCAGGCATCTCCACGAGCCGGACTTCTCCCGGGCCGTAATAAACCGCTGCTCTCACAGATCCCTCGTAGGCCTGCACCACAGTTGCAGATTCCGACGCGACGACCAACTTGGGTGCCGGGTACGCGATCATTAGCCCATGAACGACATTCCTTCGGTTGGCTTCATGGGTTTGGGCCGTATGGGGAGCTTCATGGCCGCCAATGTCGCCAGGGCCGGGTTTCCCCTGACTGTTTACAACCGGACGCGTTCGGTGGCCGAGGAATTCATCGCCGCCCACGGCGGGTCGGTAGCCGCCACGCCAGCCGAATTGGCCGGGGCCTCCGACCTCCTCATATCGATGCTGGCCGACGGTGCCGCCCTGGTCGATGCCTACTCGATGGAGGGCGGGGTGCTCGAAGGCCTCAAACCCGGATCGGTGGCATTGGACATGGGGACTTCAGGCCCGCAGGCGGTGGCAGTGGTGCGGGACAAGGTCGAAAGGGCAGGCGGTGTGTTGGTCGACGCTCCCGTCTCGGGCAGCACTCCAGCCGCCGAGTCCGGCAAGCTCTTGATCATGGTCGGGGGCAACGAAGCACAGTTCGAAACGGTCCGCCTCGTCCTCGAGGCGATCGGTAGCCCTGTTCTCGTGGGGCCGGCCGGGTCGGCCGCGACCCTCAAGTTGACGGTGAATTCGATTCTCTACGGCCTGAATCAGGCGCTGGCCGAAGGAGTGGTACTGGCCGAAGCGGCCGGAGTTTCACCGGAGGTGGCTCTCGATGTTCTTGCCCGCAGCGCCGCCGGAGCCCCACTCGTTTCCTATCGCAAGCCCCAATATCTCGATCCCGATCACGCTCCGGTGATGTTCACTCTTGACCTCGCTCGCAAGGACATCGGATTGGCTCTCGACGAGGCCCACTCCGCCGGTGTCCCGATGCCGCAGTTGGAGCGGACCATGGAGACGGTCGAGGCACTCATCGCCGCCGGCGAAGGCAAACGAGACATGGGGTTTGTTGTAGAAGGTGCGCGCCGGGCCTGGAAGGCCTGAAGCCGCAAGCCGCAAGCCGCAAGCCGGCGTCTCAAGTCTCAAGTCTCAAGTCTCAAGTCTCAAGCAGAAATGAGGCGAACCGGTGGACCGTGGGACGTGGGACGTGAGACGTGAGACGTGAGACGATGGCTCGACCCTTGTGGCTTGTGGCTTGTGGCTTGTGGCTTGAGGCTTGTGGCTTGAGGCTTGCGGCCTGACGACGTGAGACGATGGCTCTCACCTGCCAGGCGGGGCGCTCCTCCCTTACACTTCCCTACGAATGGCTATTCCTAATGGCTCGGCTCGCCGGTCTAATGGCGGAGTGACGCTGTTCGACGTGGCGCGTTTGGCGGGGGTACATCCTTCGACGGTCTCCCGGGCCCTCGATCCGCTGCAGCGCAAACGGGTCAAGGAGCCGACCCGCCGGCTCATCATGGACGCCGCCAGCCGGCTGGGCTACCGGCCGGATCTGATCGCCCGGGGCCTGCGCAACGGCCGGACCGCAACAGTCGGGGTGATCGCGGCGGACCTCGGCAACAACTTTGTGACGCCCATCATCCACGGCCTCACCGGGGCCATCGAGACGGCGGGGATGCTGCCACTGATCGCCGAGACTCAGGACGATCACGACCGATTCGCCATCATCCTCGACCACATGTTGAGCCGTCGCGTCGATGCCATCGTCGTCATCGCCGCCCGGTCCGGTGACCAGGCAATTCTTGAGTCGGCCGGGAAGTTGGTCCCAATCGTGATCGCGGCCCGCCCGATGAACCGGACCGTATTGCCCCAGGTCATTCATGACGATCGCCGGGGTGGACAACTGGTAGCGGAGCACTTCCATCAGCTGGGCCACAAGCTGGTGGCTCAGCTTCACGGCCCCGTCGACGTCGGCAACTTTCCGCGCCGGGCCGAGGGTTTCAGCGAGGTGTGCCGCGCCACCGGTATCAACGAAGTCGTGTTGCATGGCCGGGCCGATTACCCGATGATCGATGACGGGGAGCTGCTCATGCAGGAGTTGATCGAGCGATCCGGCCCTTTCCCGACCGCCGTGTTCGCCCACAACGACAACATCGCGGTCGGAGCGCTCTCCCAGCTCCGAGCAGCCGGGCTCAAGGTGCCCGGAGACGTCTCGCTAGCCGGTTACAACGACCTGCCGATGGTCGACCAGCTCTGCCCACCGCTGACGACGGTGCTCTACCCGAGCCTTGAAGTCGGCAAGGCCGCTGGAGACATGGTGCGCCAGCTTCTCGATGGGGAAACCCCGACTGACCTCACCCTTGAGCCAAGGTTGATCGTCAGAGAATCGACGGCCCAGGTCTAGAGGAAGCGTTCTACGTTGTACGTCATCCGTTCCGAACCGTTAGAACAGGGCTTTGGTGTAGAACGTAAAACGTAAAACGTAAAACGTAAAACGTAAAACGTAAAACGTAAAACGTAAAACGTAAAACGTAAAACGTAAAACGTTAAGTAAGCATCCAGCCGCCGTCGACGTTCAGGTTG
>JANMST010000243.1:0-1915 GCA_031389635.1 Acidimicrobiia bacterium
TTTCACGCCATCCCGTCGCCGCCTTTTTGATCATGGTCTATGTCGTCAACGTGGCGACGGCCCTGTCGCCGGCATTGACCCGGCGGGACCTGCTCCCTTACAGCCATGCTCCCTACGACTTGCTGGCCCACATTGTTGGCATCGCCATTCCCGCGTTCGTAGTCACGGCGGCTCTGCGCGGCACGGCCGGAGTGCGCGAGTTTGTCCAACGATGTCTGCGCTGGCGAGTTGGCATCCGCTGGTACCTGCTCGCCATTCTGGGGCCGACTGTGCTCACGCTCCTACTCGCAACCGCATTGGCGGGCACCACGCCGTTGACAGCCGTGGCGGAGAATTGGCCGAAATTCCTCACGCTCGTCCTGCCGAGTCTGGCGTTCGCGTTCGTCCTCTCCAATTTCCCCGAGGAGATCGGGTGGACCGGGTTCCTACTCGACAGGGTGCAGGACCGCTACTCGCCATTGAAGGCCGCCGCCATTGTGTCCGTCCCATTCGCGCTCGCCCATATCCCGGGCTTCGTCGTGGAGGGCTGGTAATCCTTGGTGTCGTGTTTATTCCCCAACTCGCCAGCCGGGTCATCGTGGCGTGGCTCTACAACAACACCAACCGCAGCGTCCTAATCGTTGCCTTTTTCATTCGGCATACAAACGTGACGACCCAGGCCGAGTTCTCGAACGCTTTTCTCCCAGTGACGGACGAGATCCAATTCCTAATCCTGGTCGCCGTCCCCATCATCCCAGCCATCTTGATCGCAGTTCTCACTAAGGGACGTTTGTCCTATCGGCCGCCGAACGGAGCGTTTCAGGATCCAACCGTTTCACCGACTGCTTGAAACTCCTCGACGACTAACTGGCCCAAGGGCGGGCCGAGACCGCTGACCGGCCGATAAGCTCCCGCTGCCAAACCGGGGGAGGAAAGCTATTGGTCGACGAAGATTCCGAACTCGACGACCTCTATGAGGCTCCGCTCGACCAGTTCGTCAAGGTTCGCAACGAGATCGCCGGTCGGCTAAAGAAGGATGGTGACGAGGCCGCGGCTGCCCGCGTCGCCGCGTTGAAGAAGCCATCGGTTTCGGCCTGGGCGGTGAACCAGCTGGCCCGGACCGGCTCCCTCGACCTGCAGCGTTTGATCAAGGCAGGTGAGGCGCTCGAGCAGGCTCAGCGCCGGGCGATGTCCGGCGAGGACTCAACTGGATTTGAGGAAGCACGCCGCGATGAAACCGCCGCCATCTCCCTTCTCCGCACCGCCGCCAAACAGGTGGTGCCGTCGGCGGCGCCGGCGGTCCTCGACCGCATTGTGAGCACGTTGCGAGCGGGGGTCGCGACACCGGAGGGACGGGGACTGCTCAAACAGGGTCGGTTGGCCGAGGACCTGGAGCCGACGGGGTTCGGCTCGTTCGCCGGGTTGTCCGTAGCCACATCTTCGAGAGGATCCACGCCTCGTAAAGCCGCGGCCGGCCAGCAGCAGGACAAGATCGAGTCGCTCAGCAAACGCAGCCGGGAAGCGGAGGCAAGGGCTAGAGCCCGAGACGTTGAGGCTCGCGATCTGGACGAGGAGGCTCGGGACGCGGAGGCGCTCGCCCGGAAAGCCAGCAAGTTTGCCGAGACGGCTCGCAAGCGGGCCGATTCGGCCGCAGCGGATGCCCAGAAAATCAGAGCAGAGCTAGCCGAACTCGAGAAGGGCGGCTAGAACCCCCTCTCCGGACGGCAGGAGCCAGTTGCCGGGTGTAGGTTCGGGGAGTCTCCGACGCTGGGTTCGTCGATGTGGGGAGGAGGCACGATCGTGCGTGCACTTGGCAATGCCGTCATCGGGCTGTTTCGAGCACTGCTCGCAGCCAGTCTCTACTTGATTACGTTCGGGTGGCTGCGACAGCTCATCGACTTGATCAAAGACCTGTTGTCGACCGGACGCCGCAACA
>JANMST010000252.1:0-2814 GCA_031389635.1 Acidimicrobiia bacterium
CGCCGCAGATGAGTTGGCCGGTGTTCGGGTTGCGTCCTCCCCTTTCACCGTTTCCGTATTGGACGGTCTTGACCTGCATGTCGTACCAGTTGGCCCAGAAGGTGCACAGGATTCCTCCGTGATGGGTCATATCGCGATACCAATCGGCCGCGCCTTCCCAAATGCACATGGCTGAAAGATGAGGGGGTTGCAGGCTGGCCACGTGCCACTGGTTGATCCCGTAGTAGGAGATACCGTTGAGGCCGACCTTGCCGTCAGACCAGGTTTGGTTAGCCGCCCACTCGATGGAGTCGTAGAAGTCCTTGGTCTCGCGGGGCGAAAAATGATCGATGAACCCGCGTGACCGGCCTGTGCCACGAGAGTCGACTCGCACACAGGCGTAGCCATGAGGGACCCACTTCTCGGGGTCGACTACCTCCCAATTTTGATAAGCGTTGGTGGAACCTGCCGTCACGTCAGGGTGCTTATCCGCCATCCGGTTCCAGGCGCTCGGATAGCCGGCCTGAAACGGAAGGCCTTTTGCATAGGGTCCGTATGAGAGGATCGCCGGGTAGCGACCATCGTCATCAGGGCGGTAGATGTCAGCTCGCAACACCAAGCCATCATCCATAGGAATTTCGACATCCCAGTCGACCCTCATCCCGTCGCGACTCTCGCTCTTTTGCACTCTCCAACCTCCTTCAATGCAACAAAAACGTGTTTAATGAGGGTAACTATGGATTTTTGCCGCCGGATGTTAGCCCATCGACCCTTTTTCGATGCTTGAGCCGATAGGTAGCGATCACGTGAGTTCGAGAAAAGTCACCAGCATCCCCGGCACCCGTCTCGAGGCGGTCGATCAGGTGGGAACCTCCAATGACCGCGCGGCTGAAACGGTGCAAGCGATCGGGGCTCGCGTCCGCGAGCTTCGCAGCCAGCGGCAACTCACTCTGCAAGCTCTCGCGGACATGACCGGTTTGAGCGCTTCCCTTCTCAGTCTGGTCGAGCGAGGCAAGACCAGCCCTTCGATCGGTACGCTGGTCTCCGTGGCGTACGCGCTAGGTATACACATGAACGATCTCGTTCCGGGTGAGAATCCTTCGTGGGCCAGCCCGGTCACCCGTCGCGCCGACCAGCGCGAGTTCAGCACACCCGAGGGCGTGACTCGCAGAGTCATCAAGGATGATCGGGCCCGGGGCATCGAGATCGCCATCAACGAGTACGCGCCCGGAGGCAGCAGCGCCGAATCCTCTCTCCATCATGAGGGCCACGAGTACGGGATGGTGCTGGAAGGGACTCTTACGGTCTATCTCGCCAACGACCGTCATGTCCTGAAGGTTGGCGACTCGATCGGCTACGACTCCACGCGTCCCCATCGGATTTGCAACGAGGGCAAACGGCCCACCAGGGCTCTCTGGGTAAACCTCGACCGGACCTGAGCCGATTCCATGTATGGCAGTCGTTGGATCGCTGGTTCCGGGGGTTTGATGCCACGGATCTCTGCATGAAACCGGCTCCCTTTGAATACTTCCAACCGGTCACAGTCGGCGAAGCGGTCTCGATACTCGCCTCGGTCGATGGCGCGAAGGTGCTGGCCGGCGGCCAGAGCCTCGTCCCGGCCATGAACTTTCGACTCTCGCGCCCGGCCGCCATCGTCGACATCAATCGATTGGAAGGGCTCGACGGAGTCTCCAATGACGCCGGTGGCCTGACGATTGGCGCGTTGGTCAGGCATCGGGCGTTCGAGCGAGCTGTGGTCGCAGGTCCCCTCGGGTCTCTTCTTGCAACAGCTGCCCAGTTTGTGGGTCATCTCCCGATCCGCGTTCGAGGGACTTTTGCAGGGAGCCTGGCTCACGCCGATCCGGCGTCCGAATGGTGTCTAATCGCGCTTACCCTCGATGCCGAGATCGTGGCGTCGAGTCCGACCGGAGAGCGGACCATCGCGGCGGCAGACTTCTTTCACACCCTTTTCACTACCGACCTACGTTCTGACGAGTTGCTGACCTCCGTCCGTTTGCCAGTTCTCGACTCCTCCTTTCGGACGGGCTTCTCGGAGTTCAGTCGACGGGCGGGCGACTTCGCACTCGTGATGGCTGCGGCCGTTATCAAAGTGGAAGGGGGAGCGATCACTCGTGCGCGGCTAGGGATCGGGGGAGCCGCGGACAAACCGCTCCGACTGACTAACTCGGAGAATGCCCTGATCGGGAAGGGCGCGATTCCGGAGATCTGTGACGAGATCGCCGACCTGGCGGCAGCCGAGGTGAATCCTCTGGCGGACATCCATGGGTCCAGCGATTACAGACGTGACCTCGTCCGAGCGATGACCAGACGGGCGCTCCGCGGCGCCCTCCAGGGGCAGACGGTCTCATGACCTATGTCGGCCAGCGAATTCGCAGGCGCGAGGATCCGGGACTCCTGACCGGACGCAGTCGCTTCGTCGCCGACGGGGCAGCTGACTCTTTGTCTGCGTGCTTTGTGAGGTCGCCCATGGCGGCCGGAACCATCGGTTCAATCGAGTTTCCTCCGGAGCGGATGGTTTTCACAGCCGCCGACCTGACCGATGTGGCTTCGATCGAGCCGATCCTGCACCGGCCTGACTACGTGCGCGTGCCTCAATCAGTGTTGGCGCGGGAACGGGTCAAATGTCTTCGGGAAACACCGAACGCTGCAGGAGGGAGCGCTTGCGGTAATGTTCCTCCAATTCATCTTCAGAGACCTTGTTGGCGGCGGCGCGCTGCTGGCGCCATTCGCCCTGCCAGATCTTTGAGCCGCGCAGGACCGCATCCGGATTGACCACATTCACTCGAATGCCCATGGGTGCCCCTTCCAGGGCCA